>JAQVDB010000020.1 GCA_028698525.1 Clostridia bacterium | reverse complement strand
AGTTGCGATTGTGAAGGTGTCTTTATCTTATCCATATCATATTCCTTTCTTGTAAACTGATTATAAACATACCTATATTATAATTAAAATCATCATGTTTATAAAGCATAAACTGAATAAACTTTTAAGTATTATTGCAGCACCGGTTCATATAATGTATAATTTATTTGGCTTGCAAAAAACATCAAGCAGTTGTTCCTACGTAGACTGCAATATTTAAAATACAACAATACTGGAGATATATTATACCTTCCTTGCTCCGCAATCTAGTGCGTTATATTATATAAATATCAATGGTACAGTGCACTACATTAGTCGCAGCTACAGGTTATATGCTCCCTTAACAAAGTTTAAATCAAATATTGAATAAGTACTTATATACTATAAACAATTATTGCATACTTGTAACGAAAGGAAGATCAGAATATGAAATTAGGAATAGTAGGACTCCCAAATGTAGGTAAAAGCACCATCTTCAATGCGCTGACTGCAGCAGGTGCTGAATCAGCTAATTATCCTTTTTGTACTATAGACCCCAACGTAGGTGTAGTTCCTGTCCCTGATGGGAGATTGGACAAACTTGCACAGCTTGTTCATCCCGAAAAAGTAACGCCTACTACTATAGAATTTTATGATATAGCAGGTCTTGTAAAAGGGGCAAGCAAAGGTGAAGGACTTGGAAACAAGTTTTTATCACATATACGAGAAGTAGAAGCTATTGTACATGTAGTGCGTTGTTTTTCAGATGACAACATTATACATGTGGAAGGTAGCATAAATCCCGGGAGGGATATAGAAACAATAAACCTTGAACTGATATTTTCAGATTTAGAAATACTTCAAAGGCGAAGGGCAAAAACTGAAAAGATTGCTAAATCCGGTGATAAAATTGCCAAAAGAGAACTTGAAATCCTTATTGAACTTATAGAATCTCTTGAATCAGGCAATGTCGCTAGAAATATAAGTTTCCCTGAGGAAGACTTAGATTTTGTAAAACAGTTAAATTTATTGACTTATAAGCCTGTACTATATGTAGCCAATGTCAGTGAAGAAAATTTATTAGAAGGTGTGCAAAACAATTCACAGTATAAGATGCTAGAAAAATACGTTAAACAAGAAGATTCACAATTAATATATATATGTGGTAAAATTGAAGATGAAATTTCTCAACTTGATCCAAGTGAAAAAAAAGAGTTTTTAAAAGAATTAAATCTTGAGCAATCTGGATTGGACAGGCTGGTAAAAGCTAGCTACAAATTATTAGACTTAATTAGCTTTCTCACTGCAGGTCCTAAAGAGGTGCGAGCTTGGACAATAAAGAAAGGAACAAAAGCCCCTCAGGCTGCTGGGAAAATTCATACTGATTTTGAAAGAGGCTTTATAAGAGCTGAAGTTATTTCCTATGAAAACTTACTAAAATGTGGATCATATTCAGCCGCAAGAGATAAAGGACTTATAAGGCTTGAAGGAAAAGATTACGTGATGCAAGATGGAGATGTAGTTGTGTTCAGATTTAATGTATAATATTATATTAACTATTTTCTTGGAATCAAGTTATACATTTTATCTTTTTCATCTACATTAACATAGCTATCTGGTACATTTCCAACTATTATAGTTTCAGCTATTGGAACATGTGTTGTAACTGAAATTTTTTCACTTGTTAGGGGGACAACTATTCTTACAGCAGTTGTGACTTTTAAGTAAATCTTATGTCTAGTCTGATTGATGCCTGCATTTTCGAATTCAGTTACAAAATCAGCCTCTACTGCACCATAAGGTAATATTTTAATGTTTATATCAGGACCCATGTTTGCTAGCATTTGGCTCCCGAATGCAGTCCCTAAAGGAATACTTATCCCCCTAGTACCCACATCAATTATTTTCTCTTGTATACTCAAAGCAGTTTCAGATGATAATTTATTCATTTTTACTGTATTGGCTTGAAGCATCGTTATATTGCCATTTGTGTCCCTTAGTACATTTATCAGTTCTTCATAATCTACACTTTCGCCCAATTTTTCATAAATACCATCATTTATTGCTTTAGTAGCAATAACTCTTGCTTTTGCCTCAGACATAGCAAGTACTGTAGGTTTTATGTTTCTATCAATCATGATGAATGAAAAGATAAAAGTTATTAGAATAATAATAATATAGAATAACTTTTTCCCCTTTCGATATCTATATCTGGTATATCTTTTCAATACGCCACCTCCCTTTTCCCCAACAAATATAAACTTTATTGTGCTTTTAATGTATTCGTAATATATATTTAATTTCACAACAAATTTTTTTTGTGTTATAATTAACTAAAAAAAATGGCTTTCATGCTTAAGGAGGCATAAAATGGACAGTAATAAAGAACTGAACAGCCAAAAAAGAAAACAATCTAATAAAAATAAATATTTTAAAAAACGTACTAAAGAACCCAATGTAGCTCTAAAAATCTTTATAACATGCCTTAAAGTAATATTTTTTATGATTGTCATTGGCGGTGTAGTTGGTATTGGTGCTTTCGTTGGGATTGGTAAATCATATGTGGATTCTGCGCCTGAGTTGGATCTTAATAAAATTAAAAATCAAGCTCATACTTCATTTATATATGATATGAATGGAAAACTAGTACAAGAACTACACGGTGTAGAAAATAGGGTGCATGCTGATCTCTCTGAAATGCCGGAAGAATTACAAAATGCATTTATAGCAATCGAAGACATTAACTTTAAAAAACACCATGGTATTAGTTTTCGCGGCATCATGAGAGCAGCTCTATCAAATGTGATATCGGGGGATCCTACCGGTCAAGGCGCGAGTACAATAACCCAACAATTAATCAAGAATACTATACTTTCACAGGAGCAAACGTACAAAAGGAAAATACAGGAAATGTATCTGGCAATGCAGCTAGAAAAAAAATATAGCAAAGATCAAATACTAGAAGCTTACTTAAATACAATATATTTAGGTTATAATGCTTATGGTGTCAAGACCGCCGCTGAAATGTACTTTGGAAAAGAACTTGATCAATTGACTTTAAGAGAAAGTGCGATGCTTGCTGGGATAAACAGAAACCCTTATTATTATATGCCCTATCCTGATGAAGCGTTACAGAAAGATGAAGATACTGAACAAAGTAAAGAAGAACAAACATACCAACCAAGAGACGTTGCAGAAAAACGTACAGATTTGGTTTTAAGTAAAATGTATGAACTAGGTTCTATATCCAAGGATGAATATGATGAAGCTTTAAGCGAGTCAATAGTCTTGATAAAACCTAAAAAAAGGGAAGAACAGTCTTCTTTTATAGACTATGTTTATGAGGAATTACTGGATAAGCTGGTTAAAAAGTATGGTTGGGAAAACGAAAAAGATGGCAAACAAAAGGCGGAAAACCTTATTAATAAAGGCGGTCTTCAAATCCATACCACATTAAACCCTGATATACAAAAAAATACAGAGCAGCAAATTGAAAATTTCAAGGGTTATCCAAAAGCAACTTATAAAAACTATAAAGACCCAAATGGATTCCCTGATCCTCAGGCTGCTGCTGTGATAATCGATTACCATACTGGAGAAATACGTGCAATGGTTGGTGGCAGATATGGAAATAATCCAAAAGATGCGCGAGTAATGAACAGGGCTGTTAAAACTAACAGAGGTGTAGGCTCAACCATAAAACCAATCAGTGTTTACGGTCCCCTTGTAGACCTAAAGGGTTCTGCTGGATACGTCTATGAAAATATTCCTGCAAAAATTCCTGGTTGGGGTGGTTCAAAGGGTTTTGGAGCAAACTATGATAATAAATATACAGGACTGACAACAGCCAGACAAGGTATAATACAATCCATCAACGTAGTAACAGAAAGAGTTCTGCTAGAATCCGTAGGACTACAACAATCAAAGGAATATTTGGATAAACTTGGACTTAATGAAGAGTACGGTGTTATAAAAAATGATAGCGAACAGACTGGACTATCTGCTGCCGCCCTTTCTCTTGGAACAGACGGTGCATCCGTACTCCAAATGGCTGCAGCATATGGCACAATTGGAAATAAGGGCATCTATATAGAGCCTACCACAATAACTAAAGTGGTGGACAGGGATGGAAACATCATATTAGATAACAAAAATCCTATACGCAGAGAAGTTTTCAAAGAAGAAACAGCATGGATAATGCTGGACTTAATGCAGGATGTTATCAACTCCGGCACAGGCAGAAGGGCCCAAATACCTAATATGCCTACTGCAGGCAAGACTGGGACAAATACAAACAAAGACGTAAACAATCCAAATATCAATAGAATAAAAGATGTTTTATTTGGTGGATTGACGCCCTACTATTCTGCTTTTGTATGGATAGGAAACGATGCAAATTCGATTAATATAGATGGCAAGCCTATAGATATACATTTTCCTGATGGCACGTACAGTAGTACTACTGCTGGTGAGCTTTGGAAAAATATAATGGCTCCCATCCACGAAAATCTTGAATATAAAGAATTCTTTGCTAGACCAAAGGGAGTAGTTGCTGCCAAAATATGTACATGTTCTGGCAAAATCCCTACTGAACTTTGCTTCAAGGACCCACGTCATGTAGTTAAGACTGAATACTTTATAGCTGGCACTGTACCAAATGAAAAATGTAATTGCCATGTAGAAGCTGATATATGTGCCACGAGTGGAAAATTTGCCACAGAATTTTGTCCTGAGGCACAAGTGGTTAATAAAGTATTTGTAAAAAGACCGGCCGATTCACCTTATTTTAGTCTTCCGGATTCAGTCAAGGCCAAAATTTTAGATACTCCATATGAGATGCCTAACACCGAAAATGAAGACAATTACTGTAAAGTTCATACATCCGGTTGGCTCGATTTAAGACAGAACATTGAGGATTTATTGCAGAAAGCAAAAGATCTGTTGTCGTCAGTAGAACAAAAATTAAATTATTATAAAAGCAATTATCCTGAACATGTAACCTCTGAACAGGAAAAGGCTATTAGGGATTCGTCTGCTCAATTAGAACAGGCAATAAACAACTACGATAAGCAAATACAGAGTGCAATAGATAATATGAATAAAACAATCGAATATAACCAACAAAATCCTAAAAATCAAAAACCAGTAAATATTAACATCGAGCAAATTACAAAACAAGCTGCTAACGAAATATCTTCAGCTTATAATCATCTGAAGAATGTATCAGATTCCGTATTTAAAGCAATTGAACAAGCCATCAATACTGGCAGTAGCAATAATGATAACAGTAATAACAATAGCAACAATAATGGTAATGGCAATAGTAGTGATTCCGATAGCAACAATAATAATTCTGATAACGATATTGATGATGATTAATATTATCCAATAAAGAGAGCTTGCTACTAGCTCTCTTTTTGGTTTTTACTAGATTTTAATATTTGTTCTATTGCTTTGGTAGTTATAGGAGCTCCTTTTGAAATATCATCATTAAAGTCCATTTTACCTGGGTCCCCTAACCCTACTATTATTAATTTCTGATTTATCTGATTTATAATGCTTAGGGTATCTCCCTTTATCTTATTGGTATCTTGCTTATCGCCAAACTTATCAACAGCATTTTTAATAATCTCCCCTTCTTTAGTAATAGAACAATCTACTTCTACATAATCACTTTCATTATTAGAAGCTATGGCTATTATCCCCAAAATATTGATATTCTGACTTTTAAGAAGATAACCCAATATGCCTTCCCCTTTTCCTATCCCAGGCTTTCCTACATCATCGATCATTATTACAACAGGAGTGCTTTTTGCAGATAAAATCAAACTTTCCATTTCCGGACCTGTAACTTCAGTAGGATTGCCGGCAGAAGCAGAAATACATCTGACTCCTAAATTTTGAGCGGCAACCTCAACTGCCCTTTGGGCAACTCTATCACCATCTGTTACAATTATTATATCCTTATTCATTTTTTCGTCCTTGGGTTAAATAATACAGACATTAAATATCCAAATACAATTGCTGCAGTTATACCTCCTGCAGTAGCAGTAACTCCACCTGTAAGAACACCTAACACCCCTTTTTCTGCCACCATCTTTTTTACACCATTAGCCAATGCATATCCAAAACCAGGCAATGGTACTGTTGCACCTGCCCCTCCCCAATCTACTATAGGTTTATACAATCCCAGAGCTGTCAAAATCACCCCTGATGTAACAAAGATCACTAATATACGAGCTGGAGTCAGCTGAGTTGTGTCCATAAGTATCTGGCCAACGACGCATATAGTCCCACCCACAATAAATGCCTTTATATAGTCCATATCATCAACTCCTTAATCACCGCTCTCAATAGTTATGGCATGCGCTATACTCGGTATAGATTCACCTTGTAATGAACTTGTTGGACTCAGTAAAGCTCCTGTTGAAATAAAAAGGATCTTTCTATATAACCCTTGGACAAATCCTCTGATCAAATAGCTGGACAATACAACCGCTGCACAACCACAACCACTTCCTCCTGCATGTGTATCCTGATTTTGATGATCAAATATCTCATCTCCACAATCTATATATATATTGCTTATATCATACCCTTGATTTTTCAGCATTTCGTTCGTTATATTTTTACCGATAGTTCCTAAATCCCCAGTAACAACTAGGTCATAACTAGTTTCATCCCAACCGGTATCGTTAAAATGAGTTATAATTGTATCAACTGCTGCTGGAGCCATAGCCGCACCCATATTATCCGCATCTTTTATACCTAAGTCTATGACTTTACCAGGTGTAGCATGTGTTATAAAAGGTCCTACTCCCGATGAAGATAAAGTAACCATTCCGCATCCTGTAACCGTCCACTGCGCCGTCAATTTTCTCTGATTTCCAAACTCAAGAGGAAATCTATACTGCCTTTCAGCAGTTGAAAAGTGGCTAGATGCACCACATACAATATAATCAGCAAAACCACCATCTATAATTATAGAACTTAACAATAACGACTCAGACATGGTGGAACAAGCGCCATATAAACCCAAAAAAGGTATTCTTAATTCTCTAGCTGCAAAACTTGCAGAAATTATCTGATTGAGCAGATCCCCTCCCAGCAAAAAATCTATATTATTATCACCTACTCCTGACTTTGCTATTGACATCTGGGTTGTTTCAATAAACATCTTACGCTCGGCCTTTTCCCAGCTCTCCTCACCATATGTGTCATCTTCCAATACCTTATCAAAAAAATCCCCTAAAGGACCTTCTCCCTCTTTTTTACCAACTATAGAAGCTCCACTTATAATAGAGGGGGGGTTATCGAATCTTATTGTTTGTGTACCTATCTTTTTATTTGCCATATGCTCACCTCTCACCTAACTAATATTAGTATTATTCCATAAAGTACAGAGGCAGTTATTCCATATACCAACACAGGACCTGCTATTGTAAACATTTTAGCAGCAACACCAAATACATATCCTTCTCTTTTAAATTCCATCGCAGGGGAAACTATTGAATTCGCAAAACCTGTAATAGGAACGATTGAACCAGCACCGGCAAATTTTCCAATCTGATCATATACCCCTAATCCGGTTAAAAACGCTCCAATGAATATCATCACCATCGAAGTAAACCCTGAAGAGTCGTCTATATTCATACCAAGCCTATCTATACCTATACTCCTAAAAAACTGCCCAACAACACAGATTAGGCCTCCGGTCCAAAAAGCATTAAAACAGTTTTTTAATAAATTTGGTTTAGGCAATTTGTCATTTATAAAATTTTGATACTCTTTTTCAATCTTCTTCTGTTTAGGTTCCATATTACACCTCTCATGCCTAATTTTTCACTCTAAAAGCTATGTGAACATTAGATTTATATTTTACAATTCTACCTTCTTCTATCTTGGCTGTATTATTTACAACTTCCACCCCTATTAAATTATCAAGAGTCTTTGCTGCTTCACTCACTGCATTTTTAACCGCGCCTTCCCAGCTATCATCAGATTCCCCTATTAAATTTATAACTTTTACCGTTGACATAGCATCACTCCTTTTTATGATTTTTATCATTAGGGTTTTTTAGAGGAAAATCCTCCAAAAACTTTTGTCTTATCTCGCTTTCCTCAAGATTTAATTGATCAATCATAGCTTTCTTTTCTAAATAATAATCTCTTTTCATATACCTCTACCTTATGTTAGGAAATAGCCAATATATTAAAGAACCTGTAACCTTACCGATTATTATTGCCAATAGGATGAAAAAAGCGTATTGCGTAAGGTTTGACCTTCGAACCATCACAGGTATTACATTTATAAGTTCTGCTAATGCAGCAGTTATAAGCCCTATATATACTCCCATAAAACTTCCCAAAACAATCAAAATCACACTGTTAAGATATAGTTTCACATTTAATAGATCCATAATTGAAAAAAATGTTGCACCAAATATAAAAGCTGATTCATATAACCAGATATATTTATAGCTACGGGTCAGTTGGGCTAACCTGGGAATAATATCTAACAACGCTAAAAGGGCCGCTATTCCTGTACCTATTGTAATTCCTGCAGCAAGACCCGAAATAATCAAAAATATTTTTGGCATTTACATAACACAACCCCTATGAGTTATCTTTCATATACTTGTCTATATTATCCGAATACAAATACATTTCCACCTCTAAAGGACTAGGGTCACTGGTTAGTTTTTTCCCTGTCAAGTGGTTAAAAAAAAGAGACAATCCCAATCCTAGACCTAACGAATATGGTATCTGTATCATTAAGATATTGTTTGCATTGCCTGTTACCATTTTACATAGTTTTTTATGCATATCAAACATATTAACATCTGCATGAAAATACATGATGGAATATCCAGCACCCAAAAAAATCAGAATAATTACCACAGCTAATTTTAAATACGCTAGTACATTGTCCTGTCTATTAGATTGTGCCTTTTTTAACATTGTTTCTGTATTCCCTATTATATTCACTTTTAGATTATTATCATAAGTATTTACCACTTTTATCAATTCAAGTGATGACAAAACCATATAGCTTTGCTGTGCAAAGTTGGAAGTTATTACAGTAAGTCTTTCTATATCTTCCTGCACTTGTCTATCTGCAAGAACTTGTGCTAAATCCTTGAGTCTTAGCTGGACTCCATCTTCACAATATACAATTTTATTAGGCTTTAAGTACACTTCCAACTACATTCTCCTCCATATACAAGCTTTGCCCCTGAAGGCATCTTATTTTCTTTTTCAGCTGTAATATACAAAAAGGAACTTATACTTATTATTGTGATTATCAAAATTACTATCAATAAACTGACATTTTTTCTTGATTTCAACATATAAATCACCTCTTATAGTTCCTTTTTTATTATTCTCATTAAATATTTTTTTATGTAAAATAAAAAAACAGCTCAATCTGAACTGTTTTAACTCAACATATGCCTCATTTTTTCTAGCACTTTTTTTTCTATCCTAGACACTTGTACTTGAGATATACCAAGCACCTCAGCGATTTGCGTCTGAGTTTTATCCTTAAAATATCTCATAAATATCACTTGTCTTTCCCTTGGATTTAACGAAACAATTATATCTTTTAAAGCAATTCTATCAATTGTTTCGTCATTTGCTTGCTTGTCATCGCCAATCTGATCTATCAAAAGTATAGGTGAACCATCATCATTAAAAACTGTCTCATATATGGATCTGGGAGTAGAATTGGCTTCAATGGCACATACAATTTCCTCTTTTTCCAACCCAGTAAACTCTGCTATCTCACTGATGGTGGGCTCTCTATTATATTCATTTTTCAACCTATCTTCAGCTATTAAAATTATTTTGGCCTTTTCCTTTAGCGATCTGCTTACCTTTATCATGTTGTTATCTCTTAAATATCTCTTTATCTCTCCCATTACCATGGGTACCGCATATGTAGAAAATTTCACACCTATACTTATATCAAAGTTATTAATAGCTTTGATAAGACCAATACAACCTACTTGTACCAAATCTTCATAATCAAAACCCCTATTAATAAACCTTTTCACAATAGATTTTACTAATGCAATATTATGTCTAACAAGCATATCTTTAGCCTCTTCAGAACCTTTTTGGGCATGCTGTATTAATTCAATAGTCTTATCATGGTCTAATAGCTCAAAATTACTAGGTTTAGATACAAAGTTTCCTTGCATATAATCACCCTCTATTCAGAGGAATCGTTTTTTTTACTATCTTTGATATATTTCACCATGGTAATATTCGTACCTTTGCCTAGTATTGAACGTACATAGATCTCATCCATAAAAGTCTCCATTACTGTAAACCCCATCCCTGATCTTTCCAATTCAGGTTTTGAAGTATAAAGAGGCTGCATGGCTTTTTCAACATCATCTATCCCATGTCCTTTGTCTACAACTTCCACTTCTACTCTATTGTCATCATAAAGCCTACATTCTACTCTGACATAACCAACTTCATTTTCGTAACCATGAATAATTGCATTTGTAACCGCCTCTGAAACTGCAGTTTTTATATCTGTTATTTCTTCTAAAGTAGGGTCAAGCTGTGAGGCAAAAGATGCAATCACTACTCGAGCAAATGCTTCATTTTCAGATTTATTAAGGAATTCCATTTTCATCTCATTTAAAATTTTCATGTTTTAACCTCCCCTTACATGTGCTTCAATGCTTTTTCTGTATCATCATAAATATCTATAATTTTCTGTATCCCAGATATGTTGAATATCCTTTTGAACTGGTTATTAACATTTACTATAACTATTTTTCCACCATTTATACTTATATCTCTATATCTGCCAATTATCACTCCTATACCTGAACTATCCATAAAACTTAAGCCTTTAAAATCCAGCACAAGATTCTTTGCATGAAATTTTCTCATATTCCTTTCTATCAATTCCCTTATTCTTTTGGACGAATGATGATCAAAATCACCTTGAATTGTGACAATTAAGCTATTGGTTTTTTTATCATATTTTACATCCACTTGTGTATCCCCCCAGACAAATAATACATTTTAGAAACCAAATCTTTTAAATCTACTTTATCTATAATATCTATTCTTCAGAACTCTCCTTTCTCCTTCAAAGAATAATGTAACATTATGTCAAAACCATCAAAAAAAACAGCTTTAAAAAGCTGTTTTCATCTTTAATTTACTTCCACTTCTTGTATCTCTACTTTTATGGATATCTTATTATTCATATCTTTTAATATCTCTTCTTCGCTGTTCCAAGACTTATACTTTTCTCTTTCTTCTGAGTTAAGCACTACTTTATCCAACACCTGTCTACCCGTCAATCTACTGTTGCTCACTAGCGTTTGCATTATAGGATTTTCTTCTAAAACCGTTAACACTGCATACACATATTTCATCTATACTTTTCCTCCTAGTTATTGCTAACAATTTATTTTTGAAAAATAGAATAATCTATATATAGACTCTACCGATTTTTCTATTAATTTACTACTATTATCCATCGACTCCTTAAGACTCATAGGCCTGTTTACAATGCTAAATAGAGAAGTGACACCCACATCATACAGTTTTTGTGCATTTTCGCCTATTCCTCCGGAAAGACAAACTACAGGAACACCATACTCCTTAGCAATTTTTGCTACACCAGACGGCGCTTTGCCAAACAGAGTTTGATAATCCGTACTGCCTTCACCCGTAAATACTAAATCAGAGTCTTTGACCTTTTCTTTTAAGCCAGTAGTTTCTATAACAATATCCACTCCGGATTTTAATTTCGCACCTAAAAAAGCAACTAATCCTCCTCCTAAACCACCAGCAGCACCAGAGCCAGGAACATCCAATATATCTTTGTCTAAATGTTTTTTTATTAAACTAGCATAATTATAAAGACCTTGATCCAGCTTTTGAATCATTTCTTGAGTAGCACCCTTTTGGGGTCCATAGACATGGGATGCACCATGTGGTCCGCAGAGTGGATTATCTACATCACATGCAACTTCTATATTTACGCTATTTAAATCTACATTCAAATTTGAATAATCAATGGCATCTAACTTCAAAAGTTCACCACCACCAAACCCAAGCTCCAACCCGTCTTTATCAAAAAATTTTACTCCCAAGGCTTGAGCCATACCCATTCCGCCATCATTGGTGGCACTACCTCCAATGCCAATTATCAATTTCTTACAACCTAATTCTACGGCAAATTTAATTAATTCACCAGTACCGTATGTAGTGGTAAACATCGGATTCCTGTTGTTTTTAGGCACAAGAGGAAGACCGGACGCGGCAGACATTTCAATCACCGCAGTAGTGCCATCCTGTAAAATTCCAAAATAAGAGGATACAGGCTCACCTAGGGGACCTTTTACCGTCTTTTCTATCACTTTCCCTCCTGTTGCTGTAATCATGGCCTCAACAGTACCTTCTCCACCATCTGCCATAGGTATCTTATGTATATCTGCACTTCTTTCCACTTTCCTTATGCCGTTCTCTATAGCTTGTGATACTTCAACAGCACTTAGGCTTCCCTTGTATGAATCAGGAGCTATTATAATCTTCATGTTAATTCCCCATTTATTATTTTGTTTTGTAGCATGTAAGTATCTTGCCGAAGTAAAAACTATGATAATCAGAATCAGAATAAACCGCATTATCGATTTCATTATCTAGATTTTTTCCTATCATATGCTGCTTATATATTATTTCACACTCGAAATGCATTTTACATTCTTTAATCACCGGAACGCTAACTTGTTTTGCCTCTATAGGAGTTAGACCGCATTCTTTAAATTTATCAAAATCCCTTCCAGACTTTGTACCGCAAAAAGAAAGTTCTTTTTTTAGTGTTCCCATTTGGGGTATACTCACAGTAAACTCTCTTGAATTCTCCATTATCTGGTGTGTATATCTGGACTCTCTGACAGGAACTATAAATATAGGTATACGAAAATAAACATTTATTCCTCCCCATCCTATAACCATCGTGTTCAATTTCTTACCTTTAGTAGTCAAAAAAAGTCCGCCCTTTGTCATCTGTTTGTATATCCAATCAAAGTTCTCATACACCACTTGATCCAACATATATTTACCTCCTATGCCCTATGGTATATCCACAGAAACTATTTTTACATTTATTATATCAAAATATAATAAAAACCACCATCCTTCTTAAAGAATTCAGGTGGTTAATATACAATTAAAATGGTCTGGGTGACAGGAATTGAACCTGCGACCTCATGAACCCCATTCATGCGCGCTACCAAACTGCGCCACACCCAGATAAATTAAATACAGTAACTATTATACTAAACATATTAATTAATTTCAAGGCTTTTTTTCTACAAAATAATACAAATTAATCCCCCATCACCCTCATTTACAATTCTCTGTATGGTTTCTCTTAATTTAATCTGAGCATCTTCAGGCATCTTTTGCAGTTTATTTGATAAACCTTCATTCACCAGCGCATGTAATGATTTTCCGAAAATATTAGATTCCCATATCTTAGATGTATCTGTTTCAAATTCTTCTAGCAAATATCTTATTAATTCCTCGCTCTGCTTCTCTGTGCCTACTATTGGAGACACTTCAGTAGTTATATCAGCCTTTATGATATGAAGGGAAGGTGCACTAGCCCTCAACCTAACCCCAAACCTGTTCCCTTGCCTTACTATTTCGGGCTCTTCCAATTTAAGTTCTTCTAATTGAGGTTTCACTACGCCATAACCTATTCTTTTAACTTCTCCCAAAGCATCAGCAAGTCTATCATATTGTTGCTTGGCATAAGCTAGCTCCCGAAGTAATCCTATAAGTTGGTGTTCCCCTTCTATCTTATAACCAGATTCTTCGGCCAATACCTTATAAAAAAGACCTTCTTCCGTTGAAACCTTAATATCAGCACTTCCCTTGCCTAATGAGATATTCTTGATATCTACATCTTCTAAATATTCTATTTCATTGAAAACATCTAAATTGTTTTTTATATCTCTCACTTTATAGAGATCAGAGATATAATTCTTAACACCATTTAAAATATCTGCTATCAACCAGTGATCTATCTCAAGAGCCTGAGCCCATCTAGGCATATCAATATTTATTTCACTTACAGGAAATTCAAACAATATTTTCTCCAATATATTCTTTATATCATCTTCGTTCATATTCAGGCAATCAACTAAAATCACAGGTACTTCATATTTCTCTTCCAGAGCATCCCTGAGATTGATGGTATCATCATCGTATGGTTTTGTGGAATTAAGCAGTATAATAAAAGGCTTATTTATTTCTTTTAATTCCTTTATCACTCTTTCTTCGGCTTCTATATAATCTGATCGTGGTATCTCCGTTATACTACCATCCGTTGTTACTACAATACCTATGGTAGAGTGATCAGTTATGACTTTTCTCGTTCCGAGTTCTGCAGCCTCTTCAAAAGGGATCTCCCTTTCATACCAAGGGGTATTAACCATTCTGGGAACATTTCCTTCTAGGTATCCAAGTGCACCTTTTACGAGATAACCTACGCAATCAACCATCCTCACTTTTAGTGCTGCATTTTCATTTAGCTTTATTTCTACCGCTTCATTTGGAACAAACTTTGGTTCTGTTGTCATTATAGTCCTACCCGCTGCACTTTGAGGCAATTCGTCCTTGGCTCTCTCCTTTTTATGTATATTATCTATATTAGGTAATACCAATAAATCCATAAATCTCTTTATAAAAGTCGATTTTCCAGTCCTGACCGGTCCTACCACACCTATATAGATATCGCCATCTGTCCTTTCCGCTATATTTTTATATATGTCAAAATCATTCAATATTATTACCTCCTCTCACCTTTAATTATTCTTTTTTATTTATTAGGAGTAATATACATAGCAAACTACTGTCCAGTAAAGACAGTATTTGATAAATATTTTTTAACATTATATATATATGAAACCAAAAATATTTTATTACAAAAAAAAGATATATTCATAAATGAATATATCTTCAAAATTTAAGCTGCCTAGCTTCTATCACTCCAGGCACATTTTTTATCAGTTCAATTGTTTCTTTTGAAACCTCATGATCCACATTTACAATCATGATAGCAGTACCTTCCTTCTCGTTCCTGCTGACTTTCATTGTAGCTATATTGGTCTTGCACACACCTAATATTGTACCTATCTGACCGATTACTCCAGGTGTATCCTTGTTCTGTATTGCCAACATATACTTGGTTGGAACTATATCCACATCAAATCCGGCAAGATTCACTATTCTTATTTCCTTTCTGCCAAAGACTGTTCCGGCAAAAGTCACTTCGCTTTTTTTATTCTTAACTTTGACTGATACCAAATTAGTGTAGTAATCTATATTATACTTTACACTTTCAACAACCTCTATACCCCTTTGGCTTATCAGATTTTCTATATTAACAAAGTTAACTCTTTCTTTTAAAATCGGTTCAAGTAACCCGATTAAATAGGAAAGTGTAATTACCTTTGTTTGTTTTTCAGATATTTCACCACTATACAGTATTTCCACTTTTTCTACAGGATCTTTTTCCGTTTGGTAATATAATTTGCCCAAAATCTCTCCCAACCTTATATAATGCGCCATCTCATCTGTATCCTTAATGGCAAGATCAGGGAGGTTTACCGCATTCACAAATTTACCTTCAAGGGATTTTATGACCTGCTGCGCCACTGCAACACCTACATTTTCTTGAGCTTCCTTGGTAGAAGCACCTAAATGAGGGGTCAATACTACATTATCCAACTTCAAAAGTGGATTATCAAAATTCTTTTCCCCGCCTTTAGGTTCATTTTCATACCCGTCAAGGGCGGCACCAGCTATTTTCTCCTGCTCTAGTGCTTCGCATAGTGCCTTTTCGTCAACAAGACCGCCTCTAGCACAATTTACAATAATTAAGTTTTTCTTCGCCTTTTCCAGCTCTTTTTCACCTATTATGCCCAGAGTCTCCTCTGTTTTAGGAAGATGAAGGGATATAAAATCGGCTCTTTGCATAATTTCATCTATGCTATCTACCTTTTCCACCCCAAGCTTTTTGAAACGAGCCTCTGAAATATATGGATCATATCCTATCACTTCTACTCCGAAACATTTGATTCTAGAAGCAACGATAGAACCAATCCTTCCCAAGCCAAGGATTGCAACTGTTTTACCATTTATCTCAATTCCTTTAAACTGACCTCTGTTCCATTTTTTATGCCGTAAAGAACGGTCTGCCTGGGGTATCTTCCTTGCAGCACATAACAACAGTGCTACTGCATGTTCAGCAGTAGAAATATTGTTGCTCTGGGGTGTGTTGACAACTATAATTCCTTTGTGTGTAGCTGCTTTTAAATCAATATTGTCAACCCCAATTCCTGCCCTTCCTATAACCTTTAATTTAGATGCCTTTTCAATGATATCCTCAGTGACATTAGTTCCACTCCTCACTATTAAAGCATCATAATCCCCTATACAATCCAGCAACTGGTCTTTGCTCATCCCTTGTTTAATATCGGTATCAAACTTTTCCTTGAGCATTTCCAATCCTGTATCAGCTATCTTTTCAGTAACAAGTATTTTCATCATCATGCCTCCTATACAAGTATTTTTTGTGCAGCAGCCAAACCTTGGCCTAGCTCCATATTATATCCCTTTTCCAACAATGAATATTCAAGGGCTGCTATTGTTCTCATCAAATCAAATTTATCCACATATCCCATATGACCTATCCTGAATATCTTGCCTTTTAAGTGTTTCTGCCCACCTGCAATCATAATATCATATTTAACATTCATTATTTTTCTAACTTCTTCAATATCCACTCCTTCCGGAGCCTTTATAGAAGTTATAAGGGGAGAAGCACATTCCTCTTTTGTTACCAGTTCAAGCCCAAGAGCTTTAACTGCTTCTCTTGTAGCTAAAGCTAGCTTATTATGTCTTTGATATATATTTTCCAGGCCCTCTTCTAATAGCATATTTACCGCCACATTTGCACCTATAATAAGTGAAACAGCCGGAGTATACGGTGTATCAGGATTTTCCTTACCTAACCGATTTACGGCATCCTTATAGTCCCAATAGTACTTTGGTAAAGTTGATTTTTCAACAGCCTCCATAGCTTTTTTGCTTACACTTGCAAAAGCTAATCCAGGAGGTGTCATCAATGCCTTTTGTGAGCCTGTCACTACCACATCTATTCCCCATTCATCGGTCAATATCTTAGCTCCTCCCATCGAGCTCACTGCATCAACTATAAATAAAACTTCCTCATATTGTTTTAAAATACTTCCTATCTCCTCCACATCATTAACCACGCCGGTTGAAGTCTCGTTATGCGTCACAATTACCCCTCTGTATTGATCGTCTTTATTCTGCTCAAGCTTTTCTTTTATCAACTGGGGATCTACACATTCTCCCCATGTTATTTTCAGATTATCAACTTTTAAACCGAATCTCTCTGCAATAGTAGCATATCTATCTCCAAATACGCCTATACTAGCTACTAATATCTTATCCCCAGGATTAAACAAATTCACTATTGAACTCTCCATTGCACCTGTACCTGATGATGCCAATGTTATGACAGGATTTTCGGTGTGAAATACCTTTTTTATATTTTGTGATAAATTTTTGAATATTTCACTGAACTCTTTTGTTCTGTGGTGTATAATTTGTTTTGACATTGCCTGTAATACCCTAGTAGGCACCATGGTTGGCCCTGGTGTCATTAATAACTTTTCTCTTTCCATAACTATTATTCCTCCTCAAATAAATTTCTAATGTTATACTTTGCTCTAGTTTTAAATATTAAAAAACCCGCCCCCTGATAAGATATCAAGGGCGGGAGAGATCAGTCACGCGTTGCCACCTTGTTTCGCTGCACAAAAAAACCATGCACAACCTCAGTTAAATAACGGTATATCCCCGTTACAGACTACTTCTTTTGAACAGTTCGCCTGTAAAGTTCAGAGGCGGATTCAACAAAAAGCTTTTATCAGTTTCCACCTACCACTGACTCTCTATAAAAAGCTAAAAGTTTACTATCCTCTTCATCACTCGAATATTAATATTTTTATTTAGTATAATTTGTACAACTGATATTGTCAAGTATTTTTTAAAATAATTCCTCCCCCAAGTACCACATCCCCATCATAAAAAACCGCTGATTGACCTGGAGTTATCGCTCGTTCAGGTTGCTTAAATTTTACTAATATTTTATCCTCATCAATAGAACAAAGAGTGGCTGGTGCTGGTTGAGCATTATATCTTATCTTGACCTGTGCTTCTGCCTCCCCATCGAAATTTTCCCAAAATACAAAGTTTATATCATTTACAATTAACTCTTGAGAAAATACCTCATCAGCTTCCCCTAAAATAACCAAATTCTTTTCATGGTCTATATCTACCACATACATAGGTTTGCCTAGGGCTATTCCCAATCCTTTCCTTTGCCCTATAGTATAATGTATTATTCCTTTATGTGTTCCTAGCACATTGCCCTTTGTATCCATGAAAGTGCCTGATTCTATTTTGTCAGGAAAATTCCTCTTTATAAATCCAGCATAATCATTATCCTTTATAAAACAAATTTCTTGACTTTCAGGCTTTTCAGCTACAGATATACCTAATTCTTCAGCAATTCCCCTTATTTCCGCCTTTGAATAATATCCAAGGGGTAGTAATATGTGTTTCAGTTGTCTTTGCTTTAAATTGTATAATACATAGCTTTGATCTTTTTCAATGTTTTCTGCCTTCTTTAACAAAAATCTATCATTAATACTATCAAACTCCACCCTTGCATAATGGCCTGTAGCAAGATAAAAAGCGCCTAATCTTTTCGCCTGCGTTAAAAGTTCTCCGAACTTTATATAGCGATTACATGTCACGCAAGGGTTAGGAGTCCTACCAGCGAAATATTCTCTACCAAAATAATCAACCACTTTTTGATCAAAAACTTTTTTTAAATCTACTACATGATGCTCTATGCCCAATTGATCTGCTACCATTTTAGCATCCTGCACGGCAGAATTATCTGAAAACAGCTCCATGGTTATACCTATTACTTCATATCCCCTTTTTTTCAGTATGTATGCCGCCACAGAGCTATCCACTCCTCCACTCATAGCAATAGCAACTTTGTTCAGATCCATTTGGTCTATTCACCCTCTTTGAACTATTCTTCTTTCAATTTACTTAAAAATCCAGCAGCTCTATTCTCAAATTTATTATCACCAGGAATATAATATTTGACTTTCCTTATATTATCCGGAAGGTACTGCTGCTTTACATAATTATTATTAAAATCATGGGGGTAAAGATAATCTTTTCCTCTGCCAAGTGCTTGGGCACCATCATAATGTGCATCCTTTAAATGTAACGGAATATCCCCAACATCCTTGGTCTCTAAATCCGACAAGGCATTATCTACTGCTGTTATCGCTGAGTTGGATTTAGGTGCAGTCGCTAACACAAGGGTTGCATGTGCCAACGGTATCCTAGCTTCAGGCAAACCCAGCTGCATAGCCGAATCCACGCAACTTTTTACAATTACTGAAGCCATAGGATATGCCATGCCGATATCTTCAGATGCAATAACCATCAACCTTCTGCAGATAGAAATTATATCCCCGGCCATTACCAACCTAGCTAGATAATGTACAGAGGCATCCGGATCACTACCTCGTATAGATTTTTGAAATGCACTTAAAATATCATAATGGCTGTCGCCAAATTTATCATAATTTAATATCTTATTCTGTGCACATAACTCTATAATATCCACGTTTATTTTTATTTTTCCCTGTTCATCAGGATGTGTTGTGTAAACAGCAAGCTCTAATATATTCAAAGCCCTTCTCAAGTCCCCCCCGCCTATTGCAGCTATCATATCAAAAGCATCGGAATCTAAAATAACTTTAAAATTAGACAAATCCTCTTTTATTATCTCCAAAGCTCTTGCCAAACCCTTTTTTATGTCTGTTTTATCCAATAATTTGAATTCAAATACATTAGATCTGCTGAGCAGCGCTTTATATACATAGTGATATGGATTTTCAGTAGTGCTAGCAATTAAAGTAATCATTCCATTCTCTACAAACTCCAGCAACGATTGTTGCTGTTTTTTATTGAAATTCTGTATTTCGTCTAAATATAATAAAACTCCTCTGCTACCTTCTATACCTTGTAAATCGTTGATTATATTTTTTATATCTTTTACACTGGCGTTGGTAGCATTTAATTTGTAAAATCTTTTATTTGTCTCATTAGCAATTATATTTGCAACTGTGGTTTTCCCTGTACCTGGTGGTCCATAAAAAATCATATTGGTTATCATGCCTGATAACAACATTCTCTTTAAAATCTTACCTTCACCCAGCAGGTGTTTCTGCCCAACTACATCTTCAATATTAGAAGGCCTTATTCTTTCAGCCAGTGGTTTCCTCATTTTTATCACCAAACCTTAAGATTATAGAGTTTACATCTTATTATACATTTTGCACGTAGCAATATCAAACACAATGGAGTATATGCTGTATTTATAAGTATGACAGCAACTACGCACGGGACTTATATGCAAGACCATTCTGCAATAAATATTTATGAGCAATTCACTAACCTTGCATACAATTCCCTGTCTGGAGTATTAACCGAAGCTTTCTAAAGGGAGGGTATTATATCCTCCCGGTATTGCTAATATTTGTGAATATGACAGCAAACACGTACGGAACATATATATAGAAGGACCGTTCATGCAATGAATATTCGGAAATAACTATGACTCACTACATTTCAAAAATACTAAGCTTTCCCTAAACTCGCCTGCGCTCAAACAGGGAAAGCTGAACTAGTATTTTTTGCATTACATTCGTCAAGTTATTTTAACCGAATATTCATGAACAATTCACTAACCTTCTATATATATGTTCCTGTCAGGTGGATAAACTGAACCTTTGTAGAGGGTACATATGATACCTGTAGATGCGACTTAATGTACCGCACTATACATTCAGTATTTATATAATATAGTGCGGTAGATTGCGGAGCACGGAAGGTGTCATATGTGCCCGATACTACTGATATTTGCAAGGATAACAGCAGCTACGTACGGGACGACTTATATGCGAATTCATGCGATAAATATTTGGAATTTAAAAAAGGACAATCCTTTTAATCTAGGATCATCCTTTTCCTTTTATTCATAAAGCGGAAATTTATTACAAAGTTGTATTATCTGTTCTTTAACTCCTTCACTCTGCCCTTTAAGCACAGAATCAATCAATCCTGCTATAATATCCATTTCAGGCTCTTTCATGCCCCTGGTAGTTATAGCTGGCGTACCCATCCTCAAGCCACTGGTAACAAACGGACTCCTGGTTTCATTGGGTATGGTATTTTTATTGGCAGTTATGCCGACGCTGTCCAGCATACTCTCTGCCTCTTTCCCGGTTAAACCTTTATTGGTTAAATCAACAAGCATCAGATGATTATCAGTACCGTTGGAAACAAGTTTAAAGCCCATTTCCTGCAAAGACTCCGATAATGCTTTTGAGTTTTTGACAATTTGTTTCTGATAATCCCTAAATTCCTGACTCAATGCCTCCTTAAAGCACATAGCTTTTGCCGCAATTATGTGCATAAGAGGGCCTCCTTGAGTACCAGGGAAAATTGCTTTATCAATAATTTTTGCATATTTCTCTTTACAAAGAATTATTCCCCCCCTCGGCCCCCTTAAAGTCTTATGAGTGGTACTGGTTACAAAATCTGCATAGGGTACCGGATTTGGATGAAGTCCGGCTGCTACTAATCCAGCGATATGTGCCATGTCCACCATCAAATATGCCCCTACTTCGTCAGCTATTTCTCTGAATTTCTTAAAATCGATAAATCTGGGGTAGGCACTTGCGCCTGCTACTATAATTTTAGGTTTGGCCTGCCCAGCTATTTGATAAACTTTTTCATAGTCTATCACTTCAGTGTCTTTATCCACTCCATAATCTACTACTTTAAAATATTTCCCTGATATATTGACGGGGCTCCCATGGGTCAAATGCCCACCATGGGATAGATTCATACCCATTATAGTATCATTAGGCTGCAATACAGAAAAATAAACAGCGGTGTTTGCCTGTGCACCCGAATGAGGCTGTACATTTGCATGTTCTGCTCCAAATATCTTTTTAATTCTTTCTATAGCAAGTCTCTCCACAACATCGACAAATTCACATCCTCCATAATACCTTTTCCCTGGATATCCTTCAGCATATTTGTTGGTGAGATGACTTCCAGCGGCTGCCATCACAGCAGGACTGACAAAGTTCTCTGAAGCAATCAATTCTATACTATATTTTTGCCTCATCAGCTCTTTTTCCATAGCCGCTGCTAATTCAGTATCGGAATTTCTTATTAAATTCAAATCCAACATCGTTTTCTCCTTCCTGTTACAATAATTAATAAATACAAATAAAACACAGTGATTATAAAATTTGATACGTATATTATAAATAAACAGATTATATTTAGCAAGAGAAACAAAACCCAAAAATCCACTATTCAGATGATTTTTTGATAGATATAAGTTTCGGCTTATACCTATCTTTAGTATCTCGATTAGAATCAACATACTTTATCGTAATATAGGTTATTGTCATTAAAGCTATACCTACTAAAAAACTAATTATTTCTTTCATATTAGAAATACCCAAAAGATCGAATAGATACACTGTTCCGAACAATCCAATAATAAACATCAAAAGAGGAAATGCATACATAATTAATACGGCTCTTAGCAATTTAACATCTTCAATCTCTACCTCAACTATATCCCCGATATCTGCTCCTACAGAGTTCTGGACGATAATTTCCATGCCCTCTTGGTTCTGTCCAATTTTGCATGCACCACACTTTTCACATGCATCACTTCTTTCAAACCTGATTTTTATTTTATCGTTTTCTTTGTAAATTACCTTGCCTGTTTCTTTCAAAATTAAATACTCCTTACATAGTTTTATTTTATATACATGAGCAGTATATCAATCAATTCATCTATTTTGTCATCATTTTCCTCGCAATTTACCGTCTCTTTAATGCATTCAATCGCATGATTTTTGAGTATCAAGCCACCTACTTTATTTGTGGCAGATCTTATTGCTGCAATCTGTATCAATATATCTGAACAGCATTTATCATCTTTAATCATTCTCTGTACACCTTTAACCTGTCCTTCTATCCTCTTAAGCCTATTAATAATCATCTGCTTATCATAATTATCCGAAACATTCACCATCGAAACTTCCTTTCATTTCCTATGAGGTTCAGAAACGTCAAGCCTGAATCTCATATTTTATTTTAGCAAGTTTTTCTTAAAGCTCCCTAGTCCATAACTCTGATATTCAGTTCATTTAATTGCTCTTGATCTACCTCCGAAGGAGCATCTGTAAGTGGACAAGACGCATTCTGTACTTTAGGGAAAGCGATCACGTCCCTTATGCTTTTTACTTTTGCAAGCAGCATTACAAGCCGGTCAAGTCCATACGCTATACCACCATGAGGAGGGGTACCGTATTTGAAAGCCTCCATCAAAAACCCAAATCTCTCCCATGCTTTTTGCTCTGAAAAACCTAAAGCTTTAAACATCATCTGTTGTAATTCAGTATCATGTATTCTTATACTGCCCCCCCCAATTTCTATACCGTTTAATACTATGTCATACGCTTTAGCCCTCACTTTTGAAGGATCAGTTTCTAATAAATCAATATCCTCTTCCACGGGAGAAGTGAAAGGATGGTGCATAGCTACATATCTATTTTGATCATCATCAAATTCTAACAGTGGAAACTCAGTAACCCACACAAATTCATAGCTATCATCATCTATTAGATTCAATCTTTTGGCAAGTTCCAACCTCATTTGTCCCAATACATTAAAAACTACTTTATCCTTATCTGCAACAAACAAAAGCAAGTCCCCTTTTTCTGCATCCAGCCTATCTAATACTGATTGGATTTCATTCTGTGACAGGAACTTTGCTATTGGAGATTTTAGTCCATCTTGTGCTACATTTATCCAGGCCAATCCCTTTGCACCTAGCTCTTTTGCCAAATCACCCAGAGAATCAATCTCTCTCCTGGAAAATATATCTCCACATTTTTTTGCGTTAATAGCCCTGACACTTCCACCGCCAGATACTGCACCTTTAAAAACTTTAAATTCACTCTGTTCAAATATATCGCTAACATTTTGAATCTCTAATCCAAAGCGGACATCTGGTTTGTCAGTTCCATATTTATCCATAGCCTGTTTGTAAGTTATCCTATTAAAAGGAGTTTTTAGTTCTACACCTATAGCTTTTTGGAAAACAACCTTAATCAATTTTTCATTTATATCTATAATATCATCTACATCTACAAAAGACATTTCTATATCTATCTGTGTAAATTCTGGTTGTCTATCTGCTCTCAAATCCTCATCCCTAAAGCATTTTACTATCTGAAAATATTTATCCATTCCCGATACCATGAGTAGCTGTTTAAATATTTGAGGAGACTGGGGTAGAGCATAAAACTTACCGGGATGCATTCTGCTCGGTACTAAATAATCCCTTGCCCCTTCCGGAGTGCTTTTTGTCAACATAGGTGTCTCAATCTCCATAAATCCATTATCATCTAAAAAGTCCCTTACAGTTTTAGCAACCCTGTGGCGTAACATTAAATTCCTTTGCATATCAGGCCTTCTTAAATCTAAATATCTATACTTCAATCTAATAGCTTCAGAAACATTAGAGTTTTCCTCAATATAAATAGGAGGTGTTTGAGCTTTGCTCAAAATTCTCAACTCTTTTGCCCTTATCTCTATGTGTCCTGTTTTAATTTCCGGATTTATTGTATCTTGATCTCTTTTGACTACCTCTCCAGTAACAGCTAATACAAATTCATTCCTAATGCTCTCCGCTTTATCGAAAAAGCTGCCGCATTCTTTTGCATCAAATACTATTTGTACAACGCCTGTGATATCTCGTAAATCTATGAATATTAGACTGCCTAAGTCTCTTCTAGTACTTACCCATCCCATCACAGTTACCTGTTCCCCAATATTGTTTAGTCCTAAAGCACCACACATGTTATTTCTTTTTATACCTTTAAGAGATTCCATCAACCCTCAATCATCCTTCCTGTTCTTGATGTCAGATAATATATCTTCAAGTTGTTTTTGTATTTGTTCCCCTGTTTCCATATTTTTCAAGGATACAACTCTATTTTTCACTTCATCGTCACCAATTATAATCACATATTTAGCATCTAATTTGTCAGCATATTTAAATTGTGCCCTCATGCTCCTGCTCATATGATCCATATCTGCGCTATAACCCTGATATCTTATCTTTTGCAGAATGTCAAAAGCATACATCTTATAATCTTCCTTCATACACACTACAAAAAAATCAAATTTTTGTGGCTCAGGTATTGTAATATTTTGATTTTCAATTGCCAATAACAACCTTTCAATCCCCAATCCAAATCCTATTCCAGGGACATCAGGACCACCTATCTCACTTACCAATCCATCGTAGCGCCCGCCTCCACAGACGGTGCCTTGTGCTCCTATATCCGTTGATATTATCTCAAACACAGTCTTAGTATAATAATCAAGCCCTCTAACTATTTTAGGATTTATTTTGTAACTCAATCCCACCGTATCCAAATATCTCTTCAATTTATCGAAATGTTCATCGCATTCTCCACATAGATAATCAATTATTACAGGTGCATCATCAACAATCTCTTTGCAAGTTTTGTTTTTACAATCCAGCACCCTCAAAGGATTCCTTGCAAGTCTCTCGTTACAGTCCTTGCATAGCTTATCTACCCTATCCTCCAGATATTGTTTTAAAGCTTTATTATACTCTACTCTACATTTAGGGCAACCTATGCTGTTGATATTCAGTTCTAGTCCCTTTATGCCCAAAGAATCAAAAAGCACCATTGCTAAATTTATGATTTCAGCATCTATCGATGGATCCATAGTACCAAAAACTTCCACACCGAATTGATGATGCTGTCTCAATCTTCCTGCCTGAGGTCTTTCATATCTAAATAGAGGATATATATAATACAGTTTAGTTGGCTGAGGCTTCGCATACATTTTGTTTTCTACAAAAGCCCGTGCCACCGATGCAGTACCTTCAGGCTTAAGGGTAATGCTCCTACCACCCTTATCGTTAAAAGTATACATCTCCTTTTGAACAATATCGGTTGTATCCCCCACACCTCTTAAAAACAATTCTGTGTTTTCAAAAACCGGCGTCCTTATTTCCTCAAATCCAAATCTACTGCATGCTTTTCTGATAATGTTCTCTACATAATGCCATTTATAAATATCTTCAGGCAAAACATCTCTAGTTCCCCTTGGGGCTTTTATGTTCATATTTTTGTACCTCCTTTTGTTCAAATTGATACTAAAAACCCGTCCCTTATAACATCATAAGGGACGGGTTTTCCCGCGGTGCCACCCTAATTAGATAGCTTGTATCTCTCTTTGTAATGCAGTAACGCAGCAAATACGCATCAGCTTAATATGATCTCCACTTCAACTGACGAGCTCCAGGGTGTCTTTCTACATGTCTGTTTTAGAGGTGATTGCAGTCACGTCACCTCCTCCCTGTAAAACAGAAGTCATATATACTTTCCCTTTCAAAGCCATTAAAATTTCATTTTTATTATGTATTATAACCTTGTTCTGTATATTTTGTCAACGCAGCCAAAGCACTCAATTTCTTTTGAACCATTTCTTCCACCCTATTTATATAATCAGTCAAATTTTTTACATTCATCACTCTTTCAATCCTATTATCAGAAGAATAAAAAATCTTAGAAACTGCTCCTGCACCAAATGCAACTATCGTCTGATTTTCTCCCATCATTTTTATATTATAAATGGATTCGAAAGAATCTCTACAAAACCCAATATTCTCAAGATTTCCAAGCATATACTTCTGCCTGTATAGATAATATGGTTTATAATCACATCTTATCAAATTTTCTTTTACAATTTCCATCATATTATTTACAGTCACTTGATCCGTCAATGGTATATTTTCTTTGCTTTGTACTAAAAGGGATGATCTTTTTAAAGCCATAGTATGGACTGTAATATTTTTAGGAGATAGCTTTAATATTTCATTTATTGTGTTTTTAACATCCTGCTCATCTTCAGAAGGCAAACCTATTATTAGATCCATGTTTATCCAATCTAGTCCTACATCCTTTGCCATTTTATACTTTTGGATAACTTGTTCAGGACTATGATTTCTTCTGATCAGCAACAATGTATCGGGATTCATGGTCTGGGGATTTATACTTATCCTATTCACTCCATTGCATAAAAACATTTCCAACTTTTCCCGGGTAATAGTATCCGGTCGCCCTGCTTCTACAGTATATTCCCTTATATTAGATGAATTAATATTGCTATTTATGGTTGTTAATATCTTTTCAATATGGCCACAATCTAAAGAAGTAGGAGTACCTCCCCCCACATAAACATTTTCTATTTTATAGTCTTTTGAGCATAAATATTGTATGCATTGTTTTATTTCAAATAAAAGTGCTTGTACATATGGCTCCACATATTCTTCACAATTGCCTATAGTGTTTGAAACAAATGAACAATAAATACATCTGGAAACACAAAAAGGTACAGAAATATAAATGCTTATCTTTTTATCATCTATATCCTCTATATACTTTCTTTGAAATTTTGCAATATCGGTTAAAAGTCCAGCTTTTTTTTCACTGACCTGATAATGCTGCATCAATAATTTTTGAACATCATCCCAATTCCCTAGTTTATCCATGTGCTTATGTGCAACTTTTAAGGGCCTCACGCCTGTTATAGTACCCCATTCGAGTTCTTTCTTGAAAATTTGCTTCATGCATAAATAAGCACCTATCTTTACATGCCTCTTTATAGTACTCTTTTTAGCTAGATAATCTAGACCTCTATCGTTGATTATACATTTGTCAGTGTAGCTAGTTAATTGTCTGCCCTTCTTTGATATTATAGTTTCTATATGAACAATGTTTGAGCTAACCTTCACACAGCTAACTAATAAATAATCTTGTTGGTCAGCTTGATCTTTAATATTATTATAGACCTTTCCTTTAATCCCAAAAGCACCTGTCAATTCTATCAAATCATAATAGAAATTATGGCCTTCTACATATATTTGAATGATATTGTTCTTATCTTTTACAGCCATATCATTTATGCTAAAAACGGATTTTGCCGTTTTTCTTTACCAATGGTAGAAGAAGGGCCATGACCGGGATATATCAAATAATCATCATCATAAACCAACAGCTTATTGTTTATAGAATCCATAATAGACTCATGGCTTCCCCCTACAAAATCAGTTCGTCCGATAGAACCGGCAAAAATAGTGTCCCCGGTAAAAATCATCTTTTGTATGACAAAACAACAAGATCCTAATGAATGTCCTGGAGTATGCAGCACCACTATATTAAATCTGCCACATCCTAACACCATATCCTCTTCCAACATTAAATCAGGATTAATTCTGTCATGCTGAACCTTTGAATATAGGGATAAATTTTTACTGGGATCAGTTAACATTTTGCTGTCATTTTTGTGAATAGCAACTTGGGCTTTAGTAAAATCCTTTACTTCTTTCACTGCCCCTATGTGATCATAATGGCCATGAGTCAATAATATATACTTTATACTCAAACCCTTTTTAGATATAAAATCATTTATCAAATTCCCGCTGCCCCCAGGATCTATTACAACTCCTATATCCTGATCGTATACTAAATAACAATTTTCCTGTAGCAAACCATTTTGATAGATCTTTACATCCAATCACATCACTCCTTAAAAAACTTTCTCACTATCAATTAAGATGGTAACAGGTCCATTATTTATACTGTCTATATACATATGAGCTTGGAACTTTCCTGTCTTCACACACAACCCTTCTTCGGCTATATTCTTTGCAAACTTCTTATATAACTCTTCTGCTTTCTCTGAAGGAGCAGCACCCATAAAATTAGGCCTTCTACCTTTTCTACAATCGCCAAACAGTGTAAATTGTGAAACTACAAGGATTTCTCCATTTATATCTTTTACAGAAAGATTGAGCTTCCCATTATCATCTTCAAATATCCTCAGATTAGCTATCTTATTCGAAAGATAATCAACATCTTGTTGGTCATCGTCCTTTCCAACTCCAAGATATATTAAAAGGCCTTTTTCTATACTGGATATCACTTTATTCTCTACTTTGATACAGGCTCTGTCAACCCGTTGAACTACAGCTCTCACTATGATAACACTCCCCTTAAGAATTTACTCTGTATACATCTATAACATTTTTCAGCTTTTTAAATTTATTCATAATTTTGTCAAGCTGTTGTATGTTTTTTGTTTCTAAAATAATATTGATTATTGCTCTTCTGTCCCTGTTAGTCCTTGCATTTATTGCATTTACCAATATATTTGAATCGCTTATAAGGCTTGTAATCTCTGATAATAGATTCTTTCTATCTATCGCCAATATACATATTTCGGTGTTATAGGTATTAGGATAACTGTCTTCCCACTCCACCTCTATCAACCTATCTTGTTCCATACTTTTAGAGTTGATATTAGAACAATCCATCCTATGAATTGAAACCCCTCTTCCTCTTGTTATATATCCTATTATCTCATCTCCGGGAACGGGAGTACAACATTTAGCAAACCTCACCATTATATTATCTATCCCTTTAACTTTTACACCGTTTTGGGATGGTAATTTTTTATTTTTTTCGTTAAGAGATATTGAGTCTATTCCCTTCTGTTCTTCTATCTTGTTATGTTCTTTATATTTTTCAATTAGCTTCCCCAGCACTTGATTGATGGTCAAGCCTCCATATCCTATGGCTACATACAAATCATCAATGGTGTTGAGGCTATATCTTTTTAAAATCTTGTTGTAATACTCGGGTTTCATCAATTGATTTATAATATATCCCCTTCTTTTGGCCTCTTTTTCCAACATTTCTTTGCCTTTTATTATATTCTCTTCTCTTTTTTCTTTTTTAAACCATTGTCTGATTTTATTTCTGGCCTGAGAACTTTTAATTATGTTTAACCAATCCCTGCTGGGCCCACGAGTAGTTGTAGAGGTCAATATCTCAACTATATCTCCTGTTTTAAGCTGATAATCTAAAGTTACAATCTTTCCGTTCACTTTAGCACCTATACATTTATTACCTACGGCAGTATGGATATTATATGCAAAATCAATTGGTGTAGATCCGGTGGGCAAATCTATAACATCTCCCTTAGGGGTAAATACAAATACTTCATCAGTAAACAAGTTAATTTTAAGTGTCTCCATAAACTCCCTAGGGTCCTTAGCCTCGCTCTGCCATTCTAGTAATTGTCTTAACCATGCTAGTTTAGAATCATAATCGGTATCGTTGGAGACCCCTTCTTTATATTTCCAATGAGCAGCTATTCCATATTCAGCCGTTCTATGCATATCCCAAGTACGGATCTGAATCTCTACAGGCTCTCCTTTAGGTCCAAGAACAGTAGTATGCAAGGATTGATACATATTAGGTTTAGGCATAGCTATATAATCCTTAAACCTACCTGGTATCGGCTTCCATAAAGTGTGCACAATACCTAAAGCTGCATAACAATCTTTTATAGTATTTACTATTATTCTAACTGCAGTAATATCATATATTTGGTCAAAACTTCTATTCTTGTATACCATCTTTCTATATATGCTGTAAAAATGCTTGGGTCTGCCTTCAATCTTAGCTTCTATATCTATTTCACTTATGTTTTTTTCTAATTGCTTTATTACTCTCCTGATATATTCTTCCCTTGCTTTTCTTTTCTTAGCAACTTTATCCACAAGATCGTAATATCCATTTTCATCTAAATAAAATAACGATAAATCTTCCAGCTCCCATTTGATTCTGAATATGCCTAACCTATGGGCAAGAGGTGCATATATTTCAAGAGTTTCTTCTGCCTTTTCCTTCTGTTTTTCTTCATTCATGTACTTTAGAGTACGCATATTATGAAGTCGGTCAGCCAATTTAATCAATATTACCCTTATATCTTTAGCCATGGCTAAAAACATTTTCCTGAGATTCTCTGCCTGCTCTTCTTCCTTGGTTTTATACTCAATACGACTCAGCTTTGTTACACCATCAACCAAGTCGGCTATCTCCTTGCCGAATATCTCCTCTAAATCATTCCGGGAATAATAAGTATCTTCAATAACATCATGCAGTAGACCTGCAGCGATAGTATTGACATCCAGACCCAAACTCACTAATATTTCGGCTACATTTTCAGGATGCACAATATACGGCTCTCCAGAAATTCTACATTGCTCTTTATGAGCCTCATAAGCAAAGTCATATGCTTTTTTTATTATATCTATATCTTGACTAGGATATTTTTGCTCTATTTTTTGCATTAATTGCTCAAATGACAACACTAACACCTCTTGCTAATAAATCAAAATATTCAATACTTAATGAGAGTTTCAACATCATATCCAGACAATTTTTCTCTGCCATTTAAAAACCCAAGTTCAATGATGAATCTAACAGCTACTACGTCGCCTTTAAGCTGGTTAACAAGCTCTATAACTGACGATATAGTCCCTCCAGTAGCAAGCAAATCATCCACAACAGCCACTCTTTGCCCTGGGAGTATAGCGTCTTTATGTATCTCAAGGGTATCACTACCATATTCAAGTTCATATTCATGTCTTATAGTTTCAGCAGGTAATTTTCCCTTCTTTCTGACCGGTATAAATCCGGCACCTATAGCATAAGCAACTGGAGCTCCTATGACAAATCCTCTCGCCTCGGGTCCTACAATCAAATCGACATTCTTATCCTTTAGGCTGTCAACCATCATATCTATGGATGCTTTATAGGCCTCTTGGTCCTTGAGTAAAGTGGTTATATCTTTAAAATTAACACCTTTTTGAGGAAAATCTTGAATTTCCCTTATTTTATCTTTTAAATTCATTACGCACTCTCTCCTTCAACATGTTTTTTAAAATCAGTAAAAAATAACTTAAAATCATTTTTTATCCGGTCTATTGCACGATAACATTTGCTAGACTCAATGTTTCTTCTGGATGGATTATCATTAAAATATACATATAACATGGTATCTTTCAAATCATATTTCAAAAACCCTAATTCCTGAAAAATGTTGAGCGCACATATTAAGTTAAAGCCATTTTGTTCAATATGATAGTTGTGTCGAATAATTTGATTTAAACTACTTAATTCCATGTTAGAACGTAAATCGAATTCAGCCTTCAATATATTGTATATATTCACCAAATACCGCCTATTCAAGCATATGTCCTCAATCACATCTTTGTTATACTGCTCTTTATATTGCTCAAAATAGAAAAATATTTTTTGTCCAGTAACTTTTTTAGCAACTTCATATAGATAATTCATGCTATAACATAAATCATAAAAAATAATATTTTGGTATCTACTAAAATCTGTCTTGTCTATACAGCAATTGATAACTATTGTATTTTTATTTTGATATTTATTAGGATTCCATTTAAAAGAAACGGCTAACTCATCAATTTGTAGGTATTTAGTATAAAACTTATAAAAATCTATTATTCCATTTGCTGTATTTATTAATATCAAATTTTTATTACCTGACCTCAAAATATCCGCTAAATACTCTTCTTCCTTTATAAACCCATCTATTCTATTGAATAGCTTGTATTCTATATGATGCTCTTGTGATTTTCCTCCTATTATATCACTAATAAAGCCTTTTGAAATGTTTTCAAAATATTTTGTATACAAATATCTTGCATAAAAATAGTCTATAGAAGGCTTCAGATCTTTTATATTCAATTGAATGTTGTCTACACCGTTCCAATCATTTATCTCTAAATTGAATAATATATTTATTTTTTGTTTTTTGGATAAAACATCTTTTAAATGCCCATTTCCATAGTAAATAGCAACAAATTCATGTTCTCCTTTTGATAAAAACAACTTAAGATGCTTATCATCTTTCCCAAAACATTTTATATCCTCTATTGTCATGTCGTCACACCTGAAAACTGGACGTGGATTACCAACACCATAAGGAGATAACATTTCAATTTGATATATATTCTCCAAAGAAATCAAGTCACCATCTATTTGTTCATCATAATAATACTTCTGAACCATACAACTTTCATCTAAATTGCTTTGGGCAAAACTGTTTATTCTATCCCTGAACTCACCTATAGATTGTTTACTTATAGTTAATCCTGCAGCTTGTTCATGACCACCATATTTTTCAAGAATATCTTTGCAATCATCAAGAGATTCAACCATATTAAAGCCTGAAATACTTCTTGCAGAACCTTTGCCTATATCTCCTTTAACTGAAATCACTATAGATGGCTTATAGTATTTTTCAACCAATCTTGAAGCAACTATCCCTATCACGCCCTGGTGCCAGTCCTGCCCGTCAACCACTAACACTTTGCAGTTTTTATCATACCCCTGCTTTTCTATAGTGCTTACTGCTTTTTTATATGTTTCTTGCTCAAGCCTTTGCCTATAGCTATTATTCCTCTCCATTTCTTCAGCTATTTTTCCTCTATCCACTTGTTCACCTAGAAAAAGCTGAATAGGATGATCCACATTGCCTACTCTTCCTGCTGCATTAAATCTGGGGGCAATTACAAACCCTATATGCCCTGAAGTTATCTTTTTACCCGACAGTCCCGTCCTTTCGATTATCTCACCTATACCTGGATGAGGATTAGTATTCAATTTCTTCAATCCTTCCCGCACAATAATCCTGTTCTCATCCTCCAAAGGAACGATATCAGCGACAGTCCCCAATGCAATAATATCTATATAATCCAAAATATCTATATCTTTGTCTATCAATTGAATTAGCTTAAATACCACTCCCACTCCTGCAAGTTCCTTGAATGGATAATCATCTCCCTTTTTCTTGGGATTTACCACAGCAGTACATTGAGGAATAACATCACCACATTCATGATGATCTGTTATTATCACGTCCATACCTAATTCTTTACATATATCTACTTCCTTCAATGACCTTATGCCACAATCCACTGTGACAAGCAAAGACACACCTTGTTGCTTTATATTGAAGACTGCTTGTTCATTCATACCATAGCCTTCATCTATCCTGTCAGGAATATAATATACAACCCTGCCACCCATCTTTTTTAATGTCATATATAAGATCGCGGTACTAGTTATTCCATCCACATCATAATCCCCATATATACATATGAGTTCGTCCCTAGATAACGCTTTTTTTATTCTATCAGCAGCTATACCCGCATCGCTCAATAAATAAGGATCATGCATCTTCTCTGTATCAGAATACAAAAAATTATTTATCTGTTGTTCAGTAATTAAACCCCTGTTAACCAAAATTTTAACAACTAAAGGAGACAGACCTGTGCTATCAATAATATCTTGTACATTGGATTCAGAGGATTCTCGTCTTTTTATCCATAAATTTGTATTGCTCAACATTGTCACTGCCCCCTACAATAATATAGTCCTTTGTTGTTGTTTTATATAGATTCCTGAAAACTTTTAAATAATTAA
>JAQVDB010000019.1:28735-34967 GCA_028698525.1 Clostridia bacterium | reverse complement strand
ATATAATTAAATTTGTTTTTCTATTTTTCATATAGGTCCCCTTTCTCATAATTATGATTATGGTATAAACATTAGTTTACCATAAAATATAAAAAAACAAAACAAATTAATATGATAGACTTTTTATATAGTCTTACCCTTTCAATTTCAGGTTATTTGAAAAAAATCCACTTGAAAGCGGGCAAATAAAATTATAGAATTCAGATATCAAAAGACAGACTGACCCTATGGATATTTTGGATAAATCCATATAAATATATGATAAATATTTGCTACATAGAACAAAATCCGATATACGAAAGGAAACTGTCAATGGATATAGGATATGCGTGTCTGACTATTGGGGTTCCACATACCCGTCAAAAAAGCTGTATGCTTAAAAATGCGAGTAAAACAAAATTATCAGAATTGATTTGCTATAATTTAAATTCTCTTGAAAATATAATTGATTATAATATTAAAAATAAAATAAAACTTTTCAGAATTAGTTCGGATTTGATACCCTTTGGTTCTAGTCCTGTAAATAGTATACAATGGTGGGATATGTTTGCTTCTAGATTTTCTGAGATAGGGGAAAAGATTCGAAACAGCGGTATGAGGGTTTCTATGCACCCGGGACAGTATACTGTGTTAAATTCCCCTGATCAACAGATTGTAAAAAGGGCTATTGAGGATCTGAAGTATCATAATCGTGTATTAGATAACCTCGGTGTGGGAGAAGAGCATAAAATTGTACTACACATTGGAGGCGTTTATAAGGACAAAAAGCAAGCGATCGATAGATTTATAATGAATTACCGTCGGCTAGATCAAGCAGTAAAACAGCGACTTGTTATAGAGAATGATGATAAATCCTATAATATTGGGGAAGTACTGGAAATAGGATCAATTTTAAATATCCCTGTTGTTTTTGATAACCTCCATAACCAAACAAATCCTTGTGATAAAAAAAAGGACGATTTGTACTGGATCCATGAATGTAGAAAAACATGGCAGCCTAAAGATGGCAACCAAAAGATTCACTATTCTCAACAGCATCCGTTAAAGAAATCAGGGTCCCATTCTAGAACCATATATATTAACCAATTCATGGATTTTTATCGGAATCTAGAAAGGCAAGATATTGATATCATGCTGGAAGTGAAGGATAAAAATCTTTCTGCTGTCAAATGTATAAACTGTACCTCTGTTGATAACAACATCAGAACGCTTGAGCTAGAATGGAGCAGGTATAAATATAAGATCCTTGAAAATTCACCCCAGAATTATGTAAAAATCCGAAAACTGCTTAAGGATAAAAACAATTATCCTGTTGTTTGTTTTTATAATTTGATAGAAGATGCTTTATATAAAGAAAGCAATATTGGATATTCGATAAATGCTGCTCTGCACATCTGGGGTTATTTTAAAGAAATTGCATCAGATAATGAAAGAGATATTTTTTTTAACAATATTGAAAAGTATAAACAAGGGAATATATCCATCAGACCAATTAAAAATGATTTATGGAAAATGTCTGTCAAGTACGACCAATCTTATCTTTTAAATTCTTATTATTTTATAGATGCCGATCACCCAATGCCACCATAGAATATTCCCAGTATATATACTATAATTGTGAGCCCGCAGAACACATATCTTGTCATGGGTTCAAACCAGGGTCCCATCGCTTTATCCAATCCTTTTTCCACTTCTTTTCTGGCAAACTCCGGTCCGCAAATCCAAAAAAATGTAATACCTGCAAGCAATGCCCCTAAGGGAATAATGTAAATTGACAGAATGTCCATCCAAACACCAACCATGTCTCCGTTTTCAATCATAACACCGATAATAGCGGCAATGGTAATTATAATAGAAACTGAAACACTTCTTGAAAGTTTGAATTTCTCCTGCAATGCTTCGATAGGTGTTTCAAATAGATTTATCAATGAAGACAGCGCAGCAAATAATACTGCTACAAAGAACACTATTGAAAACATCCGGCCTAAAGGCATCATTTTAAATACACTAGGCATAGTGATAAACATCAGTGGTGGTCCAACTGCCGGATCAAGGTTAAATGCAAATACTGATGGAATGATGACAAGTGCTGCCAATATAGCTGCTATAGTATCAAAAATTGCAACATTTTTTGCACAGGATAAAATATCTTCATCTTTTCTTAGGTAACTTCCATATACTATTGTCCCGGAACCGGCCAATGAAAGAGAAAAAAAGGCCTGACCTAATGCATAAACCCAAGTTTTAGGGTTTGATAAAAACTCCCATTTAGGGAGGAACAAATATTTATATCCTTCTGTTGAACCAGGCAATGTGATTACACGAATAGCAAGAATGATAAATAGCGTAAAAAAAGCAGGCATCATAAATCTGTTAACCTTTTCTATGCCTTTAGATATTCCCATAACCATAATTATGAAGGTTATTGCTAAACCGATTAAATGCCATCCTACACTGCCGAAATTGCCGGCAATCTCACCGAAATAAGCTGTACTATCATCGGCTGATATTAAACTACCTGTGATTGAACCTGCTGTAAATCTGATAATCCAACCCACTACTACAGAATAACCGATTGCGATGCCTAAAGAACCTACGACTGGAATGAGTCCAAGGAGATCCCCATTTTTCTTGCCTTTCTTTTCAAAGGCTTTTCTGAATGAACCTAAAGGACCGGTGCCCATTGCGCGGCCAAATGACATCTCGCCAATAACTCCGGTAACTCCCAATAAAGCTACAAAGATAAAATAAGGAATTAGAAATGCAGCACCGCCAAATAGAGCTACTCTATAGGGAAACAGCCATATATTTCCTACTCCGACAGCAGAGCCAATACACGCTAGAATAAAACCGATTTTTGTATTGAATGTGTCCCGATGACATATTTCACAGTTTTGGTTGTTTTGTTTGAAATCGTTTTCTAGGCCGCTGCTCATAATAATATCTCCCTTCATTAAAATTATAGACCATACTATAAAGGACATAAATAACATTGAATTTGCATTTTATTGATAAATATTACTCGTATGATGTTAGTTTGTAATCTTATTAGTCACAAAACAATATTACCATCATTATGGTTTTTGTCAATGTTGTTACCGATAAATTGCTTATACATGCTTAAGTCAGGTGTTTACTCAAAAAATTTATGTTATAATTTTATCAAGGATTATATTTTAGGTTTGTGGAGGTAAAATATATGGAATATTTATCCATAGGTGAAATGGCGGCTTTAAATCATATTTCAATACAGACCTTAAGATATTATGACAAAATCGATTTATTGAAACCAGTATATGTTGATCAACAGACAAACTACAGATATTATGATATCAAACAAAGCGCCCAAATCGATATGATTCAGTACATGAAGTCACTAGGAATGTCGTTAAAGCAGATAAAAAAGCAATTTAAAAAAAAGAATATCAAAGAAATTCAAAGCATACTGAAAAAACAAAGCAATAATATTGATAAAGAGATTAAAAAGTTAAATTATATGAAAAAAGCTGTTGAAGCTTGTATAGAGAACTACGAGAGATATTTAAAAGTTCCTCGGGAAGGTTATATTTCCATCGAATTTATACCTAGAAGAAAAATATTTTGTTATGATGGAAATATAAACATTTATGACTATGGATTGGATACATACGAATATATATTGAGAGAATTGAAAAATCAAGTGATTATTAAGCCTTTACCTATGGTGTACTTTTGTAATGTGGGTTCAATTATGAGGAAAGATATGATAGACCAAGGAAAGTTTATTTCTTCGGAAATATTTGTTTTTGTTGACGATGACTTTAAAGAACAGGAAGGCATCGAAATAATTCCAGAACACAGATATGTTTGTATTTACTTCCATAGTTTTTGGAAGGAAAAAAAGTATGCTGAAAGGTTATTTAAATATATAAGAGAAAATCAATATGAAATAATAGGTGATTATATTTGTGAAGTGGTAGTAGAATTACCTATATTTGATAATAACGAAAGGAATATGTTTGTAAAATTACAAATCCCTATAAAAGATTAAAAAAGCTATTGACTCTATACCCACAATAGACTTTATACTGAAGATGATGGTGAAAGTTTTAACGATTCACCTAAAAAAATCGAAGGGGGATTTGTCGTGAGAGATAAGATTAGAGTGATTCAGTATGGATGCGGCAAGATGGGCAAATATTTTCTAAGGTATTTGTATGAAAAAGGTGCAGAAATAGTAGGGGCAATAGACTTGAATCCTGATCTTGAAGGAAAAGATATCGGAGAGGTTGCAGGACTAGGATTCAAAATAAACATTCCAATCAGCTCTAATGGGGAAAAAGTTTTTAGTGAATGTGATGCAGATGTGTGTGTTATTGCTACCAGAAGTTTAGTGCCTGAAGTATATGATGCCTTTGAACTTGCTGCAAAACATGGTGTCAATGCTATTAGCACATGTGAAGAAGCTTTTTATCCGTGGAACACTTCGCCAGCTCTTACTAATCGGCTGGACAGACTAGCCAAAGATAATAATTGTACTTTAGCAGGTTCAGGTTATCAGGATGTATTTTGGGGCAATTTAATCACTACACTGGCAGGGGCAAGCCATAAAATTGAGAGAATAGAGGGAGTATCCAGTTATAACGTAGAGGACTATGGAATTGCTTTAGCAGAGGTCCATGGTGCCGGACTTAGTTTAGAGGAATTTGAAAAAGAGATTGCTCAAAATGATGCCCTGCCTTCTTTTATGTGGAATGCGAATGAGTGGCTGTGCTCACAGTTCGGGTGGTCCATCAAATCAACTGAACAAAAATTAGTTCCTACAACTCACGATAGTGATATCAAATCAGAAACGCTAGGGAAGGTGATTCCTGCAGGTTATGCAACAGGAATGTCAGCAATAGTTACGACAGTTACCAATCAAGGGCCTGTAGTAGTATCAGAATGTATCGGAAAAGTATATGCTGAGGGAGAGTATGACAGAAATGATTGGAGTATTAAAGGAGAACCTGATACGGTAGTCAATATAGCACGCCCGGCCACGGTAGAGCTGACTTGTGCGACTATAGTAAATAGAATACCACAGCTGTTAGAATCTCCAGCAGGATATTACACGACAGAAAAAATGCCGCCGGCAAAATACAGGACCTATCCACTGCATTTTTATGTAAAATAAAACAGCAAATAAAACCCTTTGGTATTAACAACCAAAGGGTTTTATTCAGCAATTATATATATGTTTAGTCAATTATTACTACCGGTTTTATCAGATCTTTTGGTTTATCTTTCATAAGTTCCAAAGCTTTTTGAACGCTATCAAATCCGTGGAATACATGGGTTACAAGTTTTCCAGGATCTACTCTGTCATATTTTACTAGGTCAATCAATCTTTCCATTCTCAGTCGTCCACCAGGAGTCAATCCTCCACGTATATCTTTGTGAGCCATACCGCATCCCCATTCAGCTCTGGGTATATCTATGAAATCTCCATCGCCAAAGTAGTTGACGTTTGATATTTTTCCGCCAGGTTTGACCATTTTTACAGCTGATATTAATATATCTGAGTTACCGCCTGCAACAATGACATTGTCTGCACCTTCACCATCTGTTAAGTCCATAACTTGTTCAGCGATATCACCGTCTTTATAGTTTATTATATCTGTAGCTCCATAAAATTTAGCAGCTTCCACACAAGCAGGACGGCTGCCTACTCCAATAAGTCTGCCGGCACCTTTGATTTTTGCTCCTGCTACTGACATAAGTCCAACAGCACCAATTCCGATACAAACAACTGTAGCACCTAATTCTATTTCAGCTAATTCTACGCCATGAAAACCGGTGGTCATCATATCTGTAAGCATAACAGCCTTTTCCAGAGAAATTTCATCAGGCAACAATGCCAGGTTCATATCAGCGTCATTTACATGGAAGTATTCAGCGAATACTCCATCTTTGAAGTTAGAGAATTTCCAACCGGTCAGCATACCTTTTGAGTGCTGTTGGAATCCTCGCTGTACTGGTATAGATCTCCAGTCTGGAGTTATAGCAGGTACTACTACTTTATCACCTGGTTTAAAATCCTTAACTTCGCTACCTATTTCTACTATTTCACCTACTGCCTCATGCCCTAAAACCATGTCATTTCTATCGCCCAGAGCTCCTTCATAAACAGTGTGTATATCAGATGTACAAGGAGCAACTGCCAATGGACGGACTATAGCATCATAAGGACCTGCTACAGGTTTTTCCTTTT
>JAQVDB010000019.1:0-28635 GCA_028698525.1 Clostridia bacterium | reverse complement strand
CCTAAAACCATGTCATTTCTATCGCCCAGAGCTCCTTCATAAACAGTGTGTATATCAGATGTACAAGGAGCAACTGCCAATGGACGGACTATAGCATCATAAGGACCTGCTACAGGTTTTTCCTTTTCGATAAAAGCTGTTTTACCAACGCCTTTCATTACAAAAGCTTTCATATAAAGCACCTCCGCTGTGTATTGTTCATTATTTTTGACTGCGATTTCATTATAACATTGTTAAAAAAATATCAAACATTGTTTTGGTGACTCGCATAAAACTTTGAGTAAGATGCATATATATGTGGTTATTATGCATTATTTTTGGAATGTTAACTGGATATCGGTCAAAATCCATGTTAAAAAACAATCAATATTATCATGCAGGATTTTAAATGCAAAACAGATCTTGATATTTTTGTATAAAGTAATATAATTATAGTTAAGGAAGAATTATCAAATAATATGTATTATTGCATATTTCACCATTTAACTATTATATACACCATATTACACATCATAAAATCTATATCAGATTTTCAATAAATTTTTACTATAAATTTTATACGTAACAGCAGCATACTAAAAGAATATGTTGTAATTTTTTATGTAAACTAAAAGATGGATAAGGGGGGAGATACATGATTTGATCTTGTTATTTATATCTAAACAATAATATCTTTTAGAGGAGGTAATATCGATGTTAACAGGACCATTGCTTTTGGTAGTTCTTGTACTTTCTATTGCCTTTATAATCATTATGACTTCTAAAGTTAAAATGAATCCTTTTTTAGTTTTATTATTGGCTGCGTTTATAGTTGGGTTTTTAGCAAAGATGCCGGCATTGGATATTATTAAAACTATTACAGGAGGATTTGGAGGAATATTGACCTCTATTGGTATAGTTATAATAGCCGGAACGATAATCGGAACTATACTTGAAAAATCAAAAGGAACACTGACTCTTGCCAACACAGTATTGAGAATAGTGGGCAAAGCTAAGGCTGCACTTTCTATGTCTATAACAGGTGCTATCGTTTCTATACCTGTTTTTTGTGACAGCGGATTTGTCATCTTGTCATCTTTGAACAAATCGTTGGCCAAGAAATCTAAGATTTCTATGGCAACGATGGCGGTTGCACTATCAACAGGATTATATGCCACTCATACATTAGTACCACCTACCCCTGGACCTATAGCAGCTGCGGGTACGATAGGTGCCGATTTAGGGACAGTGATAGGTATTGGAATTATTACATCTATACCTGCAATAATAGTAGGATATTTTTGGGCAACAAGATTTTGTAATCGTTACTGGGTAGAGCCGGATATTGAGATAGATGTTGAGGATGAACAACAAAACCTTCCAGGCACATTTGACGCATTTGCTCCTATTTTAATTCCCATAATATTAATAGCATTAAAATCTATTGCAGAATTTCCAAGTGCTGTATTTGGGACAGGAAATTTTAAGACTTTTTTGAGTTTTATAGGTGATCCAACTGTTGCACTTCTGATAGGTATATTTATTTCGTTTAGATTGCTACCTTCCTGGAAAGCAGAATATCTCAACGGTTGGGTAGGAGAAGGTATGAAAAATGCAGCATCTATAATAATGATAACTGGTGCCGGAGGTGCTTTCGGAGCAATCTTAAAAGCTACACCTATAGCTGATTATTTAGGGGAATCTTTATCCACTCTTAACTTAGGAATATTCCTTCCATTTATAATAGCAGCTGCATTAAAAACTGCGCAAGGATCCTCTACTGTTGCTTTGATCACTACATCTGCTATAGTTGCACCGCTTTTGCCTGCATTAGGGCTGGACAGCTCTATAGCAAAGGCATTAGTGGTAATGGCTACAGGGGCAGGAGCTATGACATTTTCACATGCCAATGATAGCTATTATTGGGTTGTAAGCCAGTTTTCTAATTTAGATACTACCACTGCTTATAAGACACATTCTATGGCAACTTTATTGCAAGGGGTTGTAACTATCATTTTTGTAGCTATTTTAGCAGCGATATTTGTATAAGGTGAGATGAATCGTCTGATGAGCAAAGAAGCCTCCTATGATATAATATTTTATCATAGGAGGCTTCTTTGGGTTTAAATTTGATGATAAATGGAGGCGAGGATATGGCAAGAATAGCAAAGAGTTTGACTGACTTAATTGGTAATACACCTATGCTTGAGCTATCAAACTATAGCAAGAAATACGGTATTGCGGCAAAATTAATTTGTAAGCTTGAATATTTTAATCCTGCTGGAAGTGTAAAGGATAGAGTTGGCTATGCAATGATAAAGGATGCTGAAGAGAAAGGACTTATAGATAAGGATACTGTTATCATTGAACCTACTAGTGGTAATACGGGTATTGGATTAGCTTTTGTAGCAGCGGCTAGAAATTACAGATTAATTCTCACTATGCCTGATACCATGAGTTTAGAACGAAGGAGATTTTTAAAGGCATTAGGGGCAGAGCTGATTTTAACTCCAGGTGTTAATGGAATGAAAGGGGCTATTCGAAAGGCAGAAGAATTGGCAAAACAGATTCCCAATTCATTTATTCCTCAACAATTTAAAAATCCTGCAAATCCTGAAATTCATCGCAATACAACGGCACAAGAAATATGGGAAGATACTGGAGGTAGGATAGATATATTTGTTGCAGGTGTAGGTACGGGAGGGACAATTTCTGGTGTAGGTAAGGCACTCAAACAAAAAAATTCTGATATAAAGATAGTAGCTATTGAGCCGTCAGATTCACCTGTTTTATCAGGAGGAGAACCTGGCTTGCATCAAATTCAAGGTATAGGTGCTGGCTTTATACCTAACGTATTTGATGAAAATGTGGTAGATGAAGTTTTTAAAGTAGAGAATGATCAAGCTTTTGAGACTATGAGACAACTTGCAAAATTAGAAGGTTTGCTAGTTGGTATTTCATCAGGTGCAGCTGTGTTTGCAGCCGAACAGATTGCGAGAAGACCGCACAACCAAGGAAAATGGATTGTTGTATTTCTTCCCGATACTGGAGAAAGATATTTGTCTACCCCTGCATTTGATTTAAAATAATGGCTATCATTATAATATTTAAAATGCGGTCATTATTATAAAACTGCATATTGCAGTTTATAAAAAGTACACAAAAAGCTTTACTAAAATTTTGTTTATTATATCAATAGTTTTATTTTGCTTGTACACTTATAATAATAGTATACTAAAACATTTGGAGGGGTTTAAATGGCAGGTCTTACGTTAAAAAACATTCAGAAGGTTTATCCTGGAGACGTTAAAGCTGTAGATAACTTTAATCTTGATATAGAGGATAAGGAATTTATAGTATTGGTTGGGCCTTCTGGATGTGGAAAATCTACAACCTTGAGAATGGTTGCAGGATTGGAAGAGATAACCGAAGGGGAACTATATATAGGAGATAAATTAGTAAACGATGTTGCTCCAAAAGATAGAGATATAGCAATGGTTTTCCAAAACTACGCATTGTATCCACATATGACAGTTTATGAAAATATGGCATTTGGCTTGAAATTGAGAAAGACTCCTAAAGCTGAAATCGACAGAAGAGTTAAAGAAGCAGCAAAAATATTGGATATCGAGCATTTGTTGAATAGAAAGCCAAAGGCTTTGTCAGGTGGTCAAAGACAGAGAGTTGCTTTAGGACGTGCAATAGTGCGTGAACCGAAAGTATTCTTGATGGATGAGCCTCTTTCAAACCTAGATGCAAAATTAAGGGTACAGATGAGAACCGAAATTACAAAACTTCATCAGAGATTGCAGACTACATTTATATACGTTACCCATGACCAGACAGAGGCCATGACAATGGGTACAAGGATTGTAGTAATGAAAGATGGTGTTATACAGCAAGTTGATACACCTCAAAACTTGTATAATGTTCCTGATAATGAATTTGTGGCAGGTTTTATTGGAAGTCCTCAGATGAACTTTGCAGATGCTAAACTGGTTAAAGAAGGCGATGTTATTTGTGTACAATTTGGCAAAAATAAAATTCCTCTTCCAGAAGGCAAAGTCAAGAAATTAAAGGATCAGTCATATATAGGCAAAGAAGTGACAATGGGAATAAGACCTGAAGATTTGCATGATGAGGAAATATTCTTGAAGAATTCACCAGAAACTATCGTTAAGGCTAGTGTGGAAGTAGTTGAGCTGATGGGTTCTGAAACTTATCTGTATCTAATTATTAACGGCAATAATATGGTTGCAAGAGTAGATCCAAGATCAACTGCAAGAACTGGAGATACTATAGATATTGCATTGAATGCAAACAAGATTCACCTTTTTGACAAAGACACAGAAGAAACAATATTAAATAGATAATGTAATGATACAGAGAATATTACAGTGCAGAAAGCAGAACAATAAAATTAAATTTTGTTGTTTTGCTTTCTTTTTTTTAGTTTATTATTTATAATATATTGGGTGATGTAATTATGTTAACAAAGGCAAAATTAAATAAAATTATAAAAGATGCGGCTGAAAAGATCGGGTATGATATTGATATATTTAATTTAAAAGGAAAGTTAGTATGTACTAGCAGGCATGGATACAATCCGAGCCTGATAGATACAAATATTGCAAATAGAAGATTCGATCTAGATAAGGATATGGTTGTATATGACAACAAAACATATCAGAGATTATCAGCAGGTGGAAAAAGAGCTTTATTTATACAGTTAGATAATTGTTCAGAGGAGGTTCAGAATTACGCATACTTTATAAAAGGCATTATAGAAGCCAATCTAAAGTCGGCCAATACCAAGCTTGCTAAGAAAAGCGTGTTTAAAAAGATTATTTTAGGTCAGATGAACCCTATAGAATTATATGGATACTTGAAGGAATATAACTTAAAGGCCGAAATCAAAAGATGTATTTTAATAATAAGACTTGTTTCGCGGAATGAAAATATAGGCCTTATTAAAGAAATGCTGGTGAAGGCCTTTGCACAAAATTCCAACGATTTTATTGTGTCTATTTCCGATGATATGTTTGTACTTATAAAGACATTTAATGATGAGGGTGCCAGCAATGAGGAAATGTTAGAGGTAGGCGAAGCTATCGTAAGCAGCATATTGAATGAAACATTTATAAAATCCAGTGTAGGTATCGGAAGGATAAAAGACAATATAAAAGATTTATCCGCATCATACCAGGAGGCTCAACTTGCATTAAACATAGGAACTATATTCAGCAGAGACAAAGATGTTTTTGCATATGAACAGCTTACGTTAGAGAGACTGTTATATGGTCTTGATTTAGAAAAATGTTTGTCCTTTTACAACGAAGTATTTGGAAAGGAAAAAGATAAGCTTTTAAATGAGGAAATGTATTTGACCATAGAAAAGTTTTTTCAAAATAGTTTAAACCTCAGTGAAACTTCCAGACAGCTTTATATTCATAGAAATACTCTTGTATATAGGTTGGATAAAATTCAAAAGATCACAGGTCTGGATTTGAGAAATTTTGATGATGCTGTGACTTTTAAATTGATAATGATGATAAACAATTATATAAAATATAAAGAAGATAAAAAATAATTTTAAATAAAAGTTAAATTTTTATTAAAAAAAATGAAGGATTTATTAAGATTACGTCGAATTTAATAAAATGAGGGATTTGATAGGAGAGGTCATAAGTGATAGAGCTATATAATGTATCAAAAGTATATCCCAATAATACAGAAGCATTGTCTAATATAAATATTAGGATAGATAATGGAGAGTTTGTTTTTATAGTGGGGGCTAGCGGTGCAGGGAAGTCCACTTTTTTAAAGTTATTGTTGAGAGAGATTACCCCTACAAGTGGGGAAATAATAATAAATGATTTTGTTTTATCTCAATTAAAAAGGAGAGAAATACCATATTTCAGGAGAAATTTGGGGGTGGTGTTCCAGGATTTTAGACTTATTAGTAACAAGACTGTATATGAAAATGTGGCCTTTGCGATGGAAATAGTGGAGGCCTCAAGTAAGGATATAAAGCGTAGAGTTCCAATGGTTTTAAATATGGTACGTTTGGGACAGAAGGCAAACAATTATCCGTCTGAGCTGTCAGGAGGAGAGCAGCAGAGAGTTTCGTTGGCAAGAGCTATTGTGAATAATCCTTCTATTTTGATAGCTGATGAACCTACAGGTAATTTAGATCCGGATACCTCATGGGGGATAATGAAGTTGCTCATTGATATAAATAGAAGAGGTACTACTGTTATTATTGCCACCCACGATCGAGACATAGTAAATTTGATGAGAAAAAGAGTAATAACATTGAGAAAAGGATTTATAGTAAGAGACATGGAAAAGGGTGTGTACGACAGTGAAGTTGAGGACTATTAAATATTTTTTTAAAGAGAGTTTTACTAACCTTTGGAGAAACAGGGTGATGATGTTTGCAGCAGTTGTTTCAGTGGTTGCTGCACTTTTTATAGTAGGCACTGTATTGTTGACTTTGATGAATGTCAATAATATTGTATTGAATATGGAATCTCAAGTAGAAATTACCGTATTTTTAGAGGAAGAGGTAAGCGCTGATACAATACAGGAATTGAGAGAAACATTAGAAGATACCAAAGGTGTCAATGAGGTAAAGTTTGAATCTAAAGAAGAGGCATTGGAAAAGGCGAAAGATTGGTTAAAAGAAAAAGAAGATTTGCTAGAAGGGTTTGCAGGTGACAAAAACCCATTGCCCAATTCTTTTATATTGAAGATAGATAAACCGGAATATGCTAGTCGGATATCCAAAAGCATAGAGAATAAACCGGGAGTGGACAAGGTTAAATTTGGAGAACAGATTGTTAAAACACTCTCAAAATTAGCTAGGATAACTAGATGGGCGGGTCTTGTAATTACAATCGTTTTGACCGTTATTGCCTTAGTCATAATATCCAATACAATAAAGTTAGCTTTGATGTCTAGAATAAAAGAAATCCAAATAATGAAATACGTAGGTGCAACTGATTGGTTTATTCGTTGGCCGTTTATTTTGGAGGGATTATTGATAGGTATCATATCTACGATAATAAGTACTTTACTCATAAGCTTTGCATATAATTATGCTGTTTCAAGATTTGGCTCTATGGTAGGCATGATAAATATGTTGAGATTAGAAGATGTTATAAGAGATATTTTTTGCAGTTTTTTAGTTGTAGGATGTGCGATAGGTACTATAGGAAGTGTTTTATCTATAAGAAAATACATGAAGGTTTGAATATGCGTTAGGGGGTTACATTTACAGTGAATAAAAGGAGATTTTTAGTAGGATTTATAATAGTTTTCTTAATTGTTTCCATTGCTTGCCAAGCTTTTGCATCGCAGTTAGACCAAAAGAAAAAAGAATTGAACGATATAAAAGATGGTATACAGGGCAAAAAAGAAGCAATCAGCCAGGTAGAAAGTGAGCAGGAGAAAATAAAAGAGCAGATAAGCCAGATAGATGATAATCTAAGGCAGAATCAGCAGAAATTGGCTGAGACTCAAAAAAGTCTAAAAAATACTCAAAAAGAAATCGAAAAGATAAAAAAAGAGCTTGAACAGGCTATAGAAAAAATAAATGAGCAAGATGATCTTATGAGTTCTAGGCTGAGAGCCCTCTATATGAATGGACCTTCCAGTTATCTTGAGATAATATTTGAGTCTGAAAACTTGAATGATTTTATAGAGAGAATTGAAACCCTTGAAAAGATAGTTGAGTATGATATCGATGTATTAGAGCAGATGCAACAATACAAAGAGGTAGTGGATAATAAAAAAGTAGAACTGGAAAAGAAAGAGGATAGCATATTAAAGGACAAGCAAAAGATAGAGATACAGAGGGAGAAGATAAAAAAGGATAAGCAAGAAAAAGACCAATTGATGAGGGAGCTTGATTCTCAGAAAAAAGAGCATGAAAAGGCATTAGATGAGCTGGAGAACAACTCAAAACAATTGGAAGGGACGATAAAAAAATTACAGCAGCAATTGCTGGAGCAGCAAAGACGATTAGAACAGCAAAGACAAAAAGAAAAGCAAGGGCAACAAAATCGACAAACAGGACAAACCAACAGGGGAAAATATACGGGAGGAAAATTTGGATGGCCGGTATCCGGTTATTATAATATCACCTCCCCTTATAGAATGAGACGCCATCCTATCACTGGAGTATACAAGATGCATACAGGAATAGATATAGGTTGTCCCTATGGAGCGTCTATAGTGGCTGCTGAAGCCGGGACAGTTATAATAGCTGAATGGTTTGGAGCATATGGAAATACAGTCGTAATCGATCATGGTGGAGGTGTATCCACACTTTATGCCCACAATAGCTCCTTTAGCGTATCGGCAGGACAAACGGTAGGTAAAGGACAGAAGATAGCGAGTGCAGGATCTACCGGTTATTATTCTACCGGACCCCACTGTCATTTCGAGGTCAGGGTAAACGGAGAGCATACAAACCCGCTAAGTTATCTTAGGTAAGTTATCAAAAGAGGAATCCATTATACGGATTCCTCTTTTTAGATTTATTTTGAATAAAGTGTTATAATTACAGGAGAAAAATTATATAATTTATATATTGAAATAAATAGGCGGGAGAGTAAATAATATCATGATGAATAAAAGAAAAAATGTATTAGTGATCATATTGGTGATATTGATTACGAGTATAGTTACATTTACTGCTACAACTTTTTTTAGTATAGAATTTGGTGATAAAGTAATAATATCAAAAAAAGATTTTGTTCAGTATCAGAAACTGAGCAAATTATTGGCTGTAAAATCCATAATACAAGACAATTACATTGAAGTGCCTGAAGAAGAAGATTTATATACTGGAGCTGTGAAAGGATTGGTCAGGGCCCTTGATGACCCATACTCTGTATATTTTGACAAGCAAGAGTTTGCAGAGCTTTTAGAGCATACACAGGGAGAGTATTCAGGACTGGGACTTTTAGTCACTGTAGATCCGGAAGATAATTTGATTACTGTTGTAAAGACATTTAAGGATAGTCCAGCACAGCAAGTAGGAATAAAAATAGGTGACAAGATCGTTAATGTAAACAATCAGGATGTAACAGGCGATGAGTTTGACATGGCTATAACAATGATGAAGGGTGTTGAAGGAACTGAGGTAGATGTAAGGATATTCAGACCCCAAGAAAAAAAGTTTTATGACCATAAAATAAAAAGGGCAAAGGTTCATATAGATACTGTGGCAAGTAAAATATATGATAAAGAGATAGGATATGTTGAGATAAGTACATTTGATAATAATACTGCAAAAGAATTCGAAACCCACTTAGATGGTCTTATCAAGCAAGGGATAAAAGGCATCATAATTGATGTACGCAATAATCCCGGTGGAAGTTTAGAACAAGTAGTTGAGGTAACTGATAAGCTTGTTCCTGAAGGTTTGATAGTGTATACAAAGCAAAGAGATGGCACAGGTGAAAAATTCACAGCTGATAAAGATTGGGTGGAGATGCCTATAGCTGTTTTAATAAATGGAGGCAGTGCCAGCGCTTCCGAGATATTAGCCGGCGCTGTTAAGGATAGAAAATCAGGGATTTTAATAGGGGAGAAAACTTTTGGCAAGGGGCTTGTACAGCAATTATGGCCTTTTGAAGATGGAACAGGGCTTAAATTTACAATATCAAAATACTATACACCTTCAGGCAAGTGTATACAGGATATAGGTATTGAGCCGGATATCAAGGTTGAGTTGCCTGAAGAATACAAAACAAGTTCTATAATTGAAGAAAAAGATGATAGTCAATTGCAGACAGCGTTGGATAAGGTAAACCAAATGATAAACGAATAGGATGGTAGCGGGTGGCAACAATAGTTAATCTCATGAGATATATAATGTATTCTTTTGTATCAGCAATAGTTAATCCTATGTTTATACTTGTCATTTTTATTATATATGGCATGTATAAAAGAGACCAACAGCTGGAAGAAAAGGTGCTAGGCAAGGTGAGGGTTACACTTGAAAGCAAGTTATTCAACGATGTGTTGTACGGAATATTGTTTGGGTTGGTAGGCAGCTTTATAGCGGTAATCATGGGTATAAGCATCGATTCCACCAGCATTATGTATATATTGCCTATAGCACTGCTCATGCTTTTGATAAGTCCTAGATATGTGTGCTTTGCATATGCCGGAGGTATAGTAGCCATAAGCAATTTATTATTTGGTTTTCCTAAAATACATGTACCTTCCATAATAGCTTTGGTAGGCTTATTGCATTTAATTGAAAGCATGTTGATTATGGCCGATGGGAGCACCGGGAGCATACCTGTTTTTATAGAGCATGATGAGTATGGAGTGGTAGGGGCCTTTATGATGAGGAAATTTTGGCCTATTCCCATAATCCTCCTTACTATTACAGCCAGTGTACAAACTGGAGATGTTGTGAGTATGCCGGATTGGTGGCCGCTGATAAAGCCTTCCATAGATTCATCGGCAAGCCAGCCTATTTTTGTTATGATACCGGTTATAGCTGCACTAGGATATAGCGATATGGCTGTAATAGATCTGCCTAAAAGATGCAGCCGTTTTTCTGGTATGCTTTTGCTATTATATAGTGTTTGTTTGCTAACGCTTTCTGTAATAGCTCAAGATTCAACTGCGTTGCAGTATTTAGCTGCTGTTGCAACACCTTTAGGGCATGAATTGCTGATATTCACAGGAAATAGGAGGCAAAAGAACAACAGACCTATATTCAAATCACCGGATATAGGAGTTATGATACTGGATGTGCTTCCGGGATATCCAGGCGAAGATATGGGCATACTTCCAGGTGATATTGTTTCGGCTATAAATGGCAAACAGGTCAATAGTGAAGAAATGATAAGAGAGGTTTTAAATGATTTTCCAAGGTATGTGTGGTTGGATGTAAAAGGAATAGATGGGAGCATCAGAACTTGCGAATATAAAAAGTATCCTGATGGAGTGGACAACCTAGGTATTATAATAATACCTAAATATTCTAGAAATATTTATAAGATTTCCGAATTTAAAGGACCGCTAACTCGTAAGATAGAAAGCTTATTTAGAAACAGGGATTTTGATGCATAAAACATCAATTCCTGTTTTTTTATCAAGTAACACATTTATTTAAAAGTCATACTATACAAATATAGGAGTGAAACGGAAAACCAAAATCATGCATAAAAACAGGCCGATTGTCAGATATTTATAATGGAGGTATGAGAATTATGGATGATTTATATATGAAAAGATATTTACCCGGAGCCAATACTTATAAAGGTTTTTTTTCTTTTTATAAAAATCTGCTTGATGGATTAAAGAGGGTTTTTATAATAAAAGGAGGACCGGGCACAGGAAAATCTACATTTATAAATAGACTTGCTACATATTTTGGGAGTAAAGGTCATAACATAGAACTGCTTTGTTGCTCAGGTGATGTGTCTGCTTATGATGGCCTGATAATCACCGATCGAGGTATAGCAATAGTGGATGGCACCTCACCGCATATATTAGATCCTGAAAATCCTGGGGCTGTTGAAGAAATATTAGATTTTGGGCAACTGTGGAATGACAGGATATTGATAAAGAATAAAGATGAAATAGTGAATATAAATGAGCAGATGTCAAATAATTATTTATATGCCTATAAATTGCTAGAAACCGCTAAAAGTATACATGATAATTTAAAGGATATATATAAGCACAACATGAACTTTAATAAAAATTATGAGATTGAATCTAATCTGATACAACAAAATATCAATGATTTCCAGAGCAAAAAAGCCAAGCAAAGACATATGTTTGCAACAGCTATCACCCACCATGGCTATGTAAACTATTATAACAGCATAACAAAAAATTCAAAAAAGAAAATTGCTATATTAGGAGAACCGGGCACAGGAAAGTCAACGCTGATTAAGCATATAGGTGAAACAGCTTTCAAAAGAGGCTATGACGTTGATTTTTATCATTGTGGATTCGCTCCCGATAGTATAGATTTAGTAGATATAAAGGACATAAATATGATACTGTTTGATGCTGATACACCACATGAACATAGTGTTCAAGCGGATTATAAGATTGATTTGAATGAAAATCTCAATCAAACTGCTTTATCTGGTAAAAAAGAAGATATAAAGAGACTTAAAAAAACTTTTGATGATTTTATAAATAATGCAGTAAGATATTTAGACATATCAAAAACTTTACACGATTCACTAGAAAAATATTATAAGAACGCTATGTGTTTTTCGGAACTTGAAAGCCTATCTGTACAGGTTATTGATAAGATAGAATATTATATGAAGGCAGATTAATTGTAAAATAATTTGTTTTTTATGGAACTTTTTTATTTGAATGTAGTCTTTATTTATAGAAATCAATATAGTAAGGGGTTTATATCCGATGTTTAAAAAGGAAATGGACAAAATAGAGTCGTTGATTGAGAAATCTATTAGTGACTATATGGATAAGCATACCCATGTTAAAATACCTGAACGAAAAATTATTTTCCAAAAGGTAATAGATAAAATTCAAAGTGAACCAAAATCATATAAAGAGGAAGCCACAAGGTCTATATATTGATGAGGATTGAATAATAATCAATCTGCATCAGATATATCTTCGATTTCCAGCCTATCAAAATATATTGAATCTATAAAATTATCGCTTATAAAGCTTGTTCTCCCATATTTTATAAATTCCATGTGGTTTTTATTCAACCACATGGGTTTTTCTATATCAAAATGGTAGCAAATTTCTACCATACATTCTTCTATCAGTTCTTTATCGGAAATATTTTGGTTCTTTTCTACTACTAAATCATCTATCAATTCATTGTCTTTTTTAATCATAGCCCAAATTTTCATGACATCACCCTTCCTCAAAAATTATTATAACATATTAATATATAGAAAAGCACGCGAACAACCGTTCTAAAAACTTTTTTGATATGTTATAATATATTAATGTATTAATGTGCAATCTAGAATAGTATAAGTTTTTGAGGTGTATATAGTGGGAAAATTTGAGTTAGTTTCTAAATATAAGCCTACCGGTGATCAGCCCCTTGCTATTGATAGGCTGGTAAAAGGTTTAAATTCAGGAGAAAAATTTCAAACCATGTTGGGCGTTACCGGATCGGGAAAAACCTTTACAATGGCCAATATAATAGAAAGATGCAATAGACCGACCTTGGTTATTGCTCACAACAAGACATTAGCTGCACAATTGTACAATGAATTTAGGGATTTTTTTCCGAACAATGCAGTTGAATATTTTGTCAGTTATTATGACTATTATCAGCCGGAAGCCTATGTGCCTTCCTCTGACACTTATATCGAAAAGGATGCCTCGATAAATGATGAAATAGACAAGTTAAGGCACTCTGCTACAGCTTCTCTTTTGGAAAGGAGAGATGTGATAATTGTGGCAAGTGTATCATGTATTTATGGATTAGGTGATCCAGAGGACTATAGTGACCTGATGCTATCGTTAAGACCGGGAATGATTAAAGATCGGGATGAGATATTGAGAAAACTGGTGGACATACAGTATGTAAGAAATGATGTTAATTTTATCAGGGGAACTTTCAGGGTAAGGGGAGATGTGATAGAGATTTTTCCTATATCCTCTTCGGAAAAGGCAATAAGGGTGGAGCTGTTCGGGGATGAAATCGACAGGATTACAGAGATAGATACATTGACAGGAGAAGTGTTGGGTAAGAGACGACATGTAGCTATATTTCCTGCTTCCCACTATGCTACGACAAAGGATAAAATGGAAAAGGCTATAGCCAGCATAGAAGAAGAGCTTGAGGAGAGAGTAGAGCAGCTGAAGTCTCAAGGCGGACTGTTGGAAGCCCAGAGGTTAATGCAGAGGACAAAGTACGATATAGAGATGATGAGAGAGATAGGCTATTGCCAGGGGATAGAAAACTATTCAAGGCATATCAGCGGCAGGAAGCCAGGAGAGGCTCCATATACTTTGATAGATTATTTTCCTGAAGATTTTCTGATGTTTATAGATGAATCACATGTTACGATACCCCAGATAAGAGCCATGTATGCAGGAGACAAATCCAGAAAAGATTCTCTTGTAGAATATGGTTTTCGCCTTCCCTCCGCTTATGATAATAGGCCGCTGAAGTTTGAGGAGTTTGAGCAGAGAATAAATCAGATTGTATTTGTCAGTGCTACCCCTAGTGTTTATGAAGCACAACATTCTACCCAGACAGTAGAACAGATAATAAGGCCTACAGGTTTATTAGACCCTGAAATTCAAGTTAGGCCCATCAAAGGACAAGTCGATCATCTATTAGGAGAAATAAACAAAAGGGTGGCAAAAAATCAGAGAGTGTTGATCACTACGCTGACAAAGAGAATGGCGGAAGATCTCACCGACTATTTTAAAGAGATGGGAATAAAAGTTACTTATCTACACTCAGATATAAAAACAATAGAGAGAGTAGAAATTATAAGAGAGCTTAGATTGGGTAAATATGATGTATTGGTAGGGATAAATCTATTAAGAGAGGGGTTGGATATCCCGGAGGTATCCCTTGTTGCCATATTGGATGCTGACAAAGAGGGTTTTCTCAGATCCGAGACATCTCTTATTCAGACTATAGGGCGTGCTGCCAGAAACGTGGATGGTAAAGTGATAATGTATGCGGATACTATAACCGGTTCTATGCAGAGGGCTATCAATGAAACAAACAGAAGGAGACATAAACAAGAACAGTACAATAAACAGAAAGGAATAGTGCCTAAAACCATAGTCAAGTCTATCAATGAGGTTATAGAAGCTACAATAATTGCGGAACAAGGCAAAGATTATGTTGTGTCAGATGAAATGGAGAATCTGTCCCCTAAAGATGCCCAAAGGGTGATACAAGAACTGGAATTTGAAATGAACGAGGCTGCTGCAAGTCTTGAGTTTGAAAGGGCAGCTGAGTTAAGGGATAGAATAAAAGAATTAAAAAAATTAATTGTTTAAAACTGCTTTAGAGGAAGAGGTTGACATGAAGGATTGTATTGTTGTTAAAGGTGCTAGAGAACATAATTTAAAAAATATTGATGTATTTATACCTAGAAATAAGTTTGTTGTTATAACAGGGCTGAGCGGATCAGGAAAATCTTCTTTGGCCTTTGATACTCTGTATGCTGAAGGCCAGAGGAGATATGTAGAGTCCCTTTCGGCATATGCCAGACAATTTTTAGGGCAGATGGATAAACCGGATGTGGATTATATAGAAGGGCTTTCACCGGCTATATCCATTGACCAGAAGACTACCAGTCATAATCCCCGATCAACTGTAGGGACTGTTACTGAGATATATGATTACCTGAGATTGCTTTATGCACGAATAGGGGTGCCTCATTGCCCCCAATGTGGAAAAGAAATAAAACAGCAGACTGTAGATCAGATGGTGGACAGCATATTGGAAATGCCCGAAAGAACCAAAATTCAGATTTTATCACCGGTTGTGAGGGGGAGAAAGGGAGAACATAAAAAGCTGTTTAAGAATATCCAAAAACAGGGATATGTTAGGGTAAGAGTAGACGGAGAAGTGATGGATGTAGGGGAAGAAATAGACCTGGATAAAAACAAAAAGCATGATATAGAAGTGGTTATAGATAGGATAATTTTAAAAGAAAATATATCAAATAGACTGGCTGATTCGATAGAAGCAGCATTAAAGTTGAGCAATGGTTTGATAATTGCAAATGTGCTGGATGGACAAGATTATGTTTTCAGTCAAAACTTTGCCTGTCCTGAGTGTGGTATAAGTTTAGAAGAGCTGACTCCCAGGCTTTTTTCTTTTAATACTCCTTATGGTGCATGTCCATCCTGCGATGGATTGGGCTTTTTGATGAAGATCGATCCTGAACTTGTTATTCCTGATCCTGAGAAATCCATAGATGAAGGGGCTATACGGGGTTGGAATTTTACCAGTCCGAATAGTTTTTCTTATAATATAATGAAGGCCCTTTCAAAGGAGTATAATTTTAGAACAGATATACCTATGGAAAAATTGAATAAAAGGGCGCTGGATGTTATATTGTACGGAACAAGGGGTAAAAAGCTACAAGTTAAATATATCTCTAATGGAGGGACCAAGATTATAAGGATGTCCTTTGAAGGCATAATAAATAATTTGGAGAGGAGATACAAGGAGACAAAATCCGAGTACTCTAGAAGAGAGATAGAATCCTATATGAGGGATAATACATGTAGTGAGTGTAACGGTGCAAGGCTGAAAAAAGAGGCCTTGGCAGTTACAGTGGGAGGAAAGACGATAAATCAGATTGTGAATATGTCTATAAAGGAATGCAAGGAATTCTTTAGTAATATAGAGTTGGGGGACCGGGACAAAATAATAGCAAAACAGATATTCAAGGAGATCAATGCAAGATTGGGTTTTTTGGTGGATGTGGGTTTGGATTATCTTACCCTCTCTAGGTCGGCAGGCTCATTGTCAGGGGGTGAAGCCCAAAGAATACGTTTGGCCACTCAGATAGGATCCGGATTGGTGGGTGTTCTGTATATTTTGGATGAACCTAGTATTGGATTGCATCAGAGGGATAATATGAGGCTGATAAAGACCTTGCATAGATTAAGAGATCTAGGAAACACAGTTATAGTGGTTGAGCATGATGAAGAAACCATGTATGCTGCTGACCATATAATTGATATAGGAATAGGTGCAGGTAGACATGGAGGTAAAGTCATTGCCCAGGGAACTGTCCAGCAAATAAAGGAAAGCAAAAATTCTATCACAGGTCAATATTTAAGTGGAACAAAAGCTATAAAGGTTCCGGATAAAAGGAAGAAAGTTAATGGGAAGTGGTTGGAAGTTACCAAAGCCTGTGAAAACAACCTTAAAAATATAGATGTAAAGTTTCCTACCGGTGTAATTACTTGTGTTACCGGTGTTTCAGGTTCCGGCAAGAGTACTTTGGTCAATGAGATATTGTATAAAGCTGTATCCAGAGAGCTAAACAGGTCAAGGGTTAAGCCTGGTAAGTATCATAAAATATATGGTATAGAATACTTAGAAAAAGTGATAAACATAGATCAATCACCTATTGGCAGAACCCCAAGGTCTAATCCAGCCACATATACAGGAGTTTTTGATTATATAAGAGAAACATTCTCCCAGACACCAGAAGCTAGGATGAGGGGTTATAAAAAGGGAAGATTTAGTTTCAACGTTAAAGGGGGAAGATGTGAGGCTTGTTCCGGAGATGGTATAATAAAGATTGAAATGCATTTTCTTCCTGACGTTTATGTTCCATGTGAAGTATGCAGGGGCAAAAGGTATAATAGAGAGACCCTTGAAGTCAGATATAAGGGCAAGAATATCTCTCAAGTGTTGGATATGACGGTGGAAGAAGCTCTTGATTTTTTTAGAAATATCCCAAGAATAAAGAGAAAGCTGGATACATTAAATGAAGTAGGATTGGGATATATAAAATTGGGACAACCATCTACCACTCTTTCAGGCGGGGAGGCTCAGAGGGTAAAGCTTGCATCTGAGTTGAGCAAAAGGAGCAATGGAAAGACTCTATATATATTAGATGAGCCTACTACTGGTTTGCATACAGCTGATGTTCACAGGCTTATAAAGATTTTAAGGAAATTATCTGAGACAGGAAACACTGTGGTTGTTATCGAACACAATTTGGATATAATCAAAACTTCTGACTATGTAATAGATTTAGGTCCGGAGGGTGGGGATAACGGAGGCATGATTATAGCTCAGGGTACGCCAGAAGAGGTTTCTCACAACCCGGAAAGTTATACAGGACAATATTTGAGGAAAATTTTGAGGTGAAATATGAAGTACAAACTTATTGGGATAGATTTGGACGGAACGTTGCTTAAAGAAGACAAGACGATAAGTCGGGCTAACAAAGATTGTATAAAAGATGCGTTAAATATGGGTATACACGTGACATTATGTTCCGGTCGCCCTATAGACCTTGTAAAAGGATATGCAGAAGAACTGAACCTTAAGCAGCCTTTTGTAACTTGTAACGGGGCTTCTATAGTAGAGCCAGACACCCGTGAAAGTATATTTGTAAAAGGATTGGAGTTTCAAAGCATAAAGACTATATTAGATTATGCTTTGGAAAGGGATATAAGGGTACATGTCTTCACTGATAAAATAATGTATACAAATATTTCTCCAGATGACGAAGAGATGTTTATTTGGAAGGAAAGTGGGCAGGCATTTGAATACAAACCAGATATGGATATAGATATCAAACAAGATATAATAAAAATTATGTTTAATGATGATGTGGATACATTAATGCATGCTAGAAAAGATTTAGAACAAATACTTGCTCAAAAGGTTAAAATTTACTTTGTTATGGGGAGATACTTAGAATTCATGGATATCAATGTGAGCAAAGGCCGTGCTATAAGTTTTATAGCTGACAAGCTTGGAATAGCTAGGGAACAAGTTATTGCTATAGGGGATAACGAGAATGATATATCTATGATAAGATATGCAGGACTGGGCATAGCCATGGACAATGCAGATCAGATGGTAAAACAAGTCGCTGATCATATAACAGATTGCAACGAGTGTGATGGAGTAGCTAAAGCAATCAGAAAATTTGCTATCACGTGATAATATTTGAAGGATAATGTAATTTTATGTAGAATGTAATTTATTAAGTGTTATTTTTGTTTTTATATGTATTTTCAAGGCTGAATATATGGTGCCGGTTTGATCTGGGGGTAGCTCATGAATATCAATCACAAAGAAAATAATTATATATATATAATAATAATATCAGTTGTTGCCTTTGTGCTTTTACTATTATTTTCAAGGCTCAGTTTTTTGTTTGATAGAATTTTTACTGAAGACCTTTTTCTTGCTTGGCACAACACATTGGAATTTTTAAGCATTATCATGGCCTTTTGTATTTTTGTAGTTGCTTTTTATACCTATGATTTGACAGGTAACTTTAGATCTATTTTTATTGCGGTAGTGTTACTTTCTGTGGGGATTATAGATGTACTTCATACATTTTCATATCAGGGAATGCCTGACTTTTTTATAAAAAGCTGTGCAGAGAAAGCCACCACATTTTGGATGATTGCAAGATTTACTGCTGCAATCGGAATTGTTATATTTAGTTTTATAAAGCCCGATAAGAAGATAAAAATGTCAAAGCATTTTTTATTATTGTTCAGCATGATATATACTGGGGTTATTATTATAATTGTAGCTTTAAAATTCGATATGCTCCCGGCTATGTATGTTGAAGGAGTGGGATTGACTCCGGCTAAGATATATGGTGAATATATAATTGTTGCTTTACAAGCTTTTGCTGCATTTATATTATTCTTAGAATATAGAAAAACTAAAAATTCTTCTCTTATTTACTTTATTTGTTCTCTCATAATAAGTATATTTAGTGAATTCGCATTTACCCTTTATACCGATGTATATGATAAATATAATATGCTGGGACATATTTACAAGTTTATTTCATATTATCTTATTTTTCAGGTAATGTTTGTAGAAATGGTGAAGAAACCATACAAGGATTTAACAAGTGCAGAAAAACAGCTGAGCAGTTATTCTGATAATTTAAAACTTCTGGTGGAGGAAAGAACCAAAGAGATAAAAGATGCTAATAAAAAGCTTATGGAAGACCTTGAGTATGCAAAGAATATTCAGATGGCGTTGCTTCCTGATACCAGCCCTGAAATGGGAGGCCTTGGATTTAGCTCTAAGTACATACCCTATAAAAATGTAGGTGGAGATTTTTATAATTTTATAAAAATCGATGATGAGAATATAGCTATGTATATCGGTGATGTGTCTGGACACGGTGTATCTGCAGCTATGCTAACAGTTTTTGTAAACAGGACGATTACATCTAAAAGAACGAGTGAAGGCAGAAACGAACTTTTAAATCCTGCTAGTATATTGGATGAAGTGTATGAAGTGTTTAATTTGACAAATTTTCCTGAAGACATCTATCTTGTAATGATATATGCTGTCTACAACATAAAGACACATGCTTTGACATATGCCAGTGCGGGCTTAAATACATATCCAATTATATTTAATGATAATAACCTAGAAATCATAAAGGATATTGAAGGGTTTCCTATCTGTAAATTCAGTGATTATTATAAGCCCCAATATAGAGAGTATACTGTGCAGTTAGATAAGGGAGATAGAATGATATTGTATACAGACGGTTTAGTAGAGGCAAAGAACAAATATGGACAACAGTTTGAGTTTAATAATTTGATTAAACTACTGGAAGAATGCAGGGATAGGGATACTTATCAATTATCAGACAAGATAGTGGAAGGTATTCGTATCTTCACAGAGGATGCACAAATAACTGATGATATCTCATTTTTTATAATGGATACCGATATTGATAGCAGATAAATAGCCGGGAAACACAGAAATATCCGGCTATTTATCATTTTTAATTACATTTGGGAAAATGCTGACTTTACTTTTTGTATATCCTGAATATTTGCTTGTTCAGCAGGTTGATAATATCCTTTTTGTGTTGCAACCTGGCTAAGCTGCCATTGAAATTGCTCATCTGAATTTCTTATCTGCTGGAATGTTTGTCTCAACTGTGAGTTGGAACATTCCGAAATAGCATTTGCATAAGTGGTGAGGCTGCTATTGATCATGGACAAAACATCGTTTACCATATCTTTTTCTTTCATTTTTAAAATATCACTCCTTATGACAAAAAAGTCATTAGTTTATTTTTAGTATTTTCAGCAGATTTGGCAGATTGTTCGAACATCTGCTTTATCTGTGAATCGCTGCACTGTTGTGCATAAGTCCTTAATTTTTGTATTGCAGTTTCATGCGAACCAATAAGATGTCTTACATTTTGAAGTTCTTGTTGGTTGATTTGTGCCATAGATATCCTCCTTTTTATTGATTATGTTGTGACACGATTATTTTTTCCAATTGATAGAGTAAATATTCACTGCAAAAGTCACTTATGGATAACAATAAAAAATTTTAAATTGGTTTATCATTGCAAATTAGAGGGTATTGATTTATTATAAACATAAAAGATATATGCTGACAGATGGGAATATCAAATATCCGGTCTGAAGGCGATTTATCATCTTTATCCTGAATGTAAGGGGGGACCTGAACATGTGGGTGTATATAATATGCTTTCCCTGAATTCAGATTAGGGGAAGTTTTTTAATTGAGGAGGTGTTTTACCTATGGATAATAGGATAGGTGTAATAAGCATAGTGGTTAACAATCCCGAGTTGACTGCAACGAAGATAAATCAATATTTAAGCGAGTATTCAGATATCATAATAGGGAGAATGGGTATACCATACAGACAGAAGAAACTATCGGTAATAGCATTGATAGTGGATGGTACCACAGATGATATCGGTGCTTTGACTGGAAAGCTGGGGAATTTACCTGAAGTAAAAGTAAAAAGTGCTTTGAGTAAAAAATAGGAAAGGTGATGACAATATGGATACAAATAGAAACAATGTTTTAAAGATCACTAGGACGGCTATGTTATTGGCATTGGCGGTATTATTTCAGACTTTATTTAGAAGCCTAATACCTGTTCCTACGGTAAATATATTTATTGTGGGCTCATTGGTCAATGCTGTTTTAATGATAGCAGGCGTAGCTGCAGGCGTATGGGGAGGGCTGGCAGTCAGTATTTTAACACCCGTTATCGCGTATTTTCAAGGGCATCTAAATTTAGTGTGGATGATACCTGTAGTTGCAATTGGAAATGCAATCATAATGTTCATCTTTTATCTGTTTTATAACAAAAATTCATATCTAGGGGTTGCATTGGGTTCTTTGATAAAATTTATATTTTTGTTGGTTGCTGTAAGGCAGCTATTCAAGTGGATTATGGGAGTTCCAAATCTTCCGGCTTTAATGCAGTACTCATTTAGCTGGCCCCAGTTGGTGACAGGTATCATAGGGGGGATAATTGCAATTTTAGTCTTAAGAGCAACCAAGAATTCCTTGGAGGCATAATTATATAGCTATGCTTTCAAAGGATATTATACGGCGGCTTGCTCAAAAATCAGATATAGATGCTGTGGGCTTTGCGTCTATTGATTGCCTTGAGGATCTAGAGGATTACTTAAGAAAAAGACAAAAGCTGGGATTTGATTGTGAGTTTGAAAGCAAATATTTGAAAGAAAGAACAGACATAAAACAAATGATGTCTGATGCTAAAACAATAATATCTGTTGCTATGAGTTATAATGTACCTTTCAAGAATGATGAAAGTAGTACATGTTATATATCTAGATTTTCAAGGGGTGAGGACTATCATAAAGTATTGAAACAAAGAATGCATCAGCTGATATCGGGAATGAAAAAATATCAAAATTTTAGGCATCTTTGTATGGTAGATACAGTGCCCGTAGTTGAAAGATGGATAGCTTATAAAAGCGGTATTGGTTTTTACGGTAAAAACTGCTGTATTATCAATCAGCAGTATGGTTCCTGGATTGTGTTGGGTGAGATTATCGTTGATATAAAATTTCAACCGGATGTATCTATCGAAGACCAATGTATAGGATGTGATAAATGTATAGAAGCATGTCCTACAGGGGCGATAAAGCAAGGATATATTGTGGATACAAACAAATGTGTGTCATATCTTACCCAAAAAAAAGGCTATATATCCCCTAAATATAGGGAGCTTATGGGGAATAACTTATATGGTTGTGATGCATGCCAGATTGTATGCCCCCATAACAAGACAGCCAAACCGGTAGATGGTGAATATTTTATTGATGATGACTATGGAGCAAAGATTGATCCAAAGGCCATATCAGAATTGACTAACAGAGAGTATGAGAGACTATATGGTGATATGACTTTAGCCTGGAGAGGCAAAAAAATATTACAAAGGAATAGTATCATAGCTATGGGGAATAGCGGTGATAGGTCTGTATTACCTATATTAGAGAAGTATCTTGATGACCAGAGGCCTGATATAAGAGGCTATGCTGTGTGGGCTATTGCAAAACTGGGTGATAAAACATATGAGAGTAAGTTAAAAAACATGCTGGAGTATGAGACAGATGAAATGGTGAGAGAAGAATTGTTAAATGGAATTGATAGGCTTAAAGGATAGCTTTTAATAATTATTTTAAATACCTACCTATCTCGTTTAAATTAGTTAGTATAAGAAAGATATAAAAAACACCATAATATATAGATAGACTAGCTAATTTTATTACGGCTATATAAATTATTTATTAGAAAGATAGGATAGGTAATTTTATGTTTATTTTTTTGCTTTTATTATTTTTAGACCAACTAATAAAGCTATATTTTCATTTAAATTGCAGCATTGGACAGGCAGTGATGCTCTTTGACAAACCAGTGTTATTATATATGAAGAATTTTGGTATGATTTTTGGATTATGTGGGGATAAAACTTATACAAATAAAATAGTGATTGCATACAGCATATTTATTATAATGTTTATGACGATATTGTATTTCTATTATCAAAATAACGCAGGACAAAATAAAGTTTTTGGAACAGCATTTTTTATTTGGTGCGCAGGTGCAGTCAGCAATACTTTTGATAGGATTACATTCGGATTTGTGGTAGATTATATAGTTACTCCTATAGGCATAGCTAATTTAGCTGATTTTTATATTCTATGTGGCATTATAATAATGTTTTTTGATTTTAATTTTCATAGATACATTAGGAGTTTTTTATTTATAGAAAATGATAATGGAGAAGAGAAAAAATGAACAAGATACTTGAAATATTAGAGGAGCATTACCCTGATGCGAAACCGGCATTGCGGTTTACTACCCCTTTTGAATTGCTGATAGCAACCATGTTATCAGCCCAGACAACCGATAAGCAGGTTAACAAGATCACAGAGAAACTTTTTAAGAGATATAATACTCCTGAAGAGTTTGCCGATATGGAGCAGCAAGAGCTGGAACAGCATATAAAAGGGTGTGGACTTTATAAAAACAAGAGTAAAAATATCATCAATGCCTCTAAAATGATCATATCCCAATTTGATGGGAAGGTACCTGAAACCAGAGAAGAGTTGATGAGGCTACCTGGAGTAGGAAGGAAGACAGCTAATGTTGTCATAAGCAATGCATTTGGGAAAGATGCTATAGCAGTGGATACACATGTTTTTAGGGTGTCTAATAGACTGGGCTTGGCGGATTCAAAAAATGTAGGTCAAACAGAAAAACAGCTCATGGAGAATATCCCTAAATCCAAATGGTCCAAAGCACACCATTGGTTGATATATCACGGAAGGCAGATATGTACTGCCAGAAACCCCAAGTGCGATAAATGCCCTTTGAGTCAATATTGCAGATATTATTTAGATAACCATTCTAAATATTTATGAGCAGTTCATTTGCTTTGCATATAACTCCCTTTACAAAGGCTAAAACTAAACTTTGTAAAGGGAACATATAATACCCGGAGATGCGACTAATGTAGCTCATTATACATTATTAATCTAAACCCCTTATATATCCATCTTTGCAAGTATAATAGGAAAATAGTGATTGACTAGTGTATAATGATTGTGTTAAAATGGAAACAATTTAATAAGATTAGAGGAGATGAGATTAGTTATGATGTTACCAGATGAGAGAGGTTTTTTTGGTGAGTTTGGAGGAAGATTTGTTCCTGAGGAGTTAGCTTCAGTACTGGAGGAAGTTAAAGAGGCCTTTTACAAGTATAAGGATGACCCTGAGTTTATTGAAGAGCTGGAGTATTACAGAAGAAATTATATAGGAAGGCCTAACCCCCTTTATTATGCAGAAAAGATGAGCAAGCAGCTGGGTGGAGCAAAAATCTATTTAAAAAGAGAAGATTTAAACCATACCGGTGCCCATAAGATCAACAACACAATAGGTCAGGTGTTATTGGCAAAGCGTTTGGGCAAAAAGAGGATTATAGCTGAAACAGGAGCAGGACAGCATGGTGTTGCTACAGCTACTGCATGTGCCCTATTTGATATGGAATGTATCGTATATATGGGCTATGAAGACACTATACGGCAAGAGCTGAACGTTTTTAGGATGGAGTTATTGGGTGCCAAAGTAGTTTCTGTAATGTCTGGGACGAGAAAGCTGAAGGATGCAGTGGATGTTGCACTTAAAGATTTAGTGGAAAATTATAAAGATACTTATTATATGCTAGGGTCAGCAGTTGGACCAGATCCGTATCCGCTTATGGTGAGGGAGTTTCAATCTATTATAGGAAAAGAAGCAAGACAACAAGTTTTAGAACAGGAAGGTAAACTGCCGGATTATCTCATTGCTTGTGTAGGAGGAGGAAGCAATGCAATAGGATTGTTCCATCCTTTTTACAACGATAAAGAAGTCAACATTGTGGGAGTAGAACCGGCAGGCAAGGGTATAAATACAGGCCAACATGCTGCAAGTTTGACTACAGGGAAGCCTGGTATTATTCATGGGTTTAAGTGTATTACTATGCAGGGTGATGATGGAGAACCTTTGCCAGCCTATTCTATAGCAGCAGGACTTGATTATCCCGGGGTGGGGCCAGAGCATAGTTTTTATAAGGAAAGCGGAAGAGCTGAATATGTATATATCACAGATAAGGAAGCCTTGGATGCTTTTTATGCTCTTTCAAAGGTTGAAGGTATAATACCTGCCCTTGAAAGTTCACATGCTGTAGCATATGCGATGAAACTTGCGCCCAAACTTGAAAAAGATAATATAATCATCGTTAATCTTTCTGGTAGGGGAGATAAAGATGTGGAACAGGTATCGAAAATAAAGGAGCTTTAAAAGCTCCTTTTTAAATTTATCAAACTTTAGTATGATACACATGACATGATCGGAAATATTTGGTATATTAATAATGAGAGTAATGTATAAGAATACCATATCAATCTACGCTAAAAGAAAGGAGAGGTTGAAAGATGGAACCATTTAGAATCGGTGTGTTGGGTGTGGCAGATCATTTTATTTTAAGGGTATTGAATCCTATCTTAAAATCAGACAAGGTTCAAGTGTATGCTATTGCTTCAAGGAATGTGCAAAAAGCAAAGGCTGCAGCAGAAAAGTGGGGTTTCCCTGTTTTTTATGGTTCTTATGAAGAACTACTGGCTGATGATAAGGTAGAAGGCGTATATATCCCCTTACCAAATCATATGCATGCAGAATGGATAAAAAAGTGTGCAGATGCAGGAAAACATGTCCTATGTGAAAAACCTTTGACTTTGGACTCTAAACAAGCTGAGGATGTGGTGAAGTATGTGGATAGCAAAGGTGTCAAATTGATGGAAGCCTTTATGTATCGTTTTCATCCCAAATGGAAGAGAGCCAAGGAGCTTGTAGAGCATGGAGAAATAGGCAAAGTATTATCCATTCACACTGTGTTTTCATATCAGAATAATGATCCTAAAAATATTCGCAATATAAAGGAGTATGGCGGTGGAGCCCTTATGGATATAGGCTGTTATGCCATTTCAACAGCAAGATATATAACGGGTAAAGAGCCTGAACGGGTAGTGGGGCTAAATCATTACGATCCTGATTTTGATACGGACATTTTATCTTCAGGAATGTTGGATTTTGGCACTGTTCGCTGCATGTTTACCGTAGGAACACAGATGTTTCCGGAACAAGAAGTGGCGATATTCGGAACGGGAGGATCAATCACTGTAACAATTCCTTTCAACGATTTTCCGGATGTAGAAGCTAAAATAATTGTGAAAACCAGTATAGGGACCCGTGAAGTCAGGTTTGACCCTACTGACCAATACAGATTAGAATTTGAGGGTTTTGCACAAGCGGTGCGGGAGGATAAAGAAGTACCTACACCTCCTCAAGATGCAATCAACAATATGAAAGTTATAGATGCCTTGCTGGAATCGGGTAGAAAGGGTACTTGGGTGAAGCTGTAGGGTGAGATAGATTTAGCTTTATATAACTTATAGCTTTAAAAGTAGAAAGGCAACGAAAAAGGAGCTTTTATAGCTCCTTTTCTACTGTTTAAATAGATGAACCTGATGTTAATGCATATAATTTATTAAACAATAATATCTACCATCTACCCACGAGATTTAAATAGGTAAATATAAAAAAGCCAAGGAGTTGACCAGATAATTATGGATAGTTATGAAAATATGATATATAACGATGTAGTAAAGTTAAAGCCTGTATTTTGGAATAATATGAATAAACAAAATAGTGATGTCGTATTACCTCAACTTTCATTAAAATACGATGATATTATTGATGCGGAAAAAAGATTAAATAGGTTTGCCCCATTCATTAAAAAATGTTTTCCTGAAACTAATGATGGGATAATAGAATCGTCTCTTATTGAGATATCTGGCATGAAGGATAGTATAAGTAAAACATATGATAAGAAGATACATGGAAGGGTTTATGCTAAATGTGATAATCATTTGGAAGTTGCCGGTTCAATAAAAGCTAGGGGCGGAATTTATGAAGTCTTGAAGTTTGCAGAAAAACTTGCAATGGATGAAGGGCTCCTTTCAGGGCATGATAATTATGAAATAATGAAAGGTGAGCAATTTAAAGAGTTATTTTCTCAGCATAATATAATAGTAGGTTCAACCGGAAACCTTGGTCTTAGTATAGGTATAATAGGATCAGCATTAGGATTTAAAGTAATAGTGCATATGTCATCAGATGCAAAAGAGTGGAAGAAAAAGTTGCTCAGGAATAGGGGTGTGAAAGTTATTGAGCATAAGGGAGACTTTACTCGTGCAGTAGAAAGAGCACGTATGGATAGTGAAAAAGAACCTAATGCTTATATGATAGATGATGAAAATTCTAAAGAACTGTTTTTAGGGTACAGTGTTGCTGCACTGAGAATTGCACAACAATTAAAAGACAAGGGAATAATAATTGACAAAGATCATCATATGAATGTATATATTCCATGTGGAGTAGGAGGTGCACCAGGGGGGATCACCTTTGGACTTAAGCATATTTTTGGTGATAATGTAAGCTGCTTTTTTGTTGAGCCAACTAACTCTCCTTCAATGCTTTTGTCTTTATTAACTAAACAGTATAATAAATTCCATATTAAAAATTACGGGATCAATAATAAAACGGATGCAGATGGTCTTGCTGTGGGATCACCTTCTAAGTTCGTTGCACCAATTGCTGAAAAGCTAATTGATGGAATATATACTATTGAGGATAAAGAATTATATAAATTAGTGGCATTAATGAAAGATACCGAAGATATCAAGATAGAACTTTCTGCAGCAGCAGGATTACTTGGACCAACGTTTATCAGTGGAACCCCATATGATATTCATGTAGCCTGGTTAACAGGAGGCATTTTTTTACCCGAAGAAACATATAACTCGTTTTATGACAAAGGAAAACAGCTGATAATTAATCAATAGGTGAACTAATCGATTCAACCATAGTAGAGATCTCTTTTAATTATACAAGGGTCTCTCACTATGGTTGTTTGTTTTTAATACTATTACTCAACTTTCCCACCACTATTGTGGTGATGAACCTTGAAAAATGAATATAATCACGCAACCAACTGCAATCGATCTTTAAGATAGAAAGGCAGGGCATTGATTATTTGGTCAATAAGTTGCTGC
>JAQVDB010000018.1 GCA_028698525.1 Clostridia bacterium | reverse complement strand
ATAAACAATAAAGCAGATATGTTTTTATCCATACATAGCGATGCAGCTACTCCTACTGGAGTAACCACTAATAGCAATTTGCCATTAAGAGTAAGAAGCGGTCCAGGAACAAATTATAGTGAAGTAGGAAAATTATCTGGAGGCACTCCCGTATCCATATACTCTATCGAGGATGGTTGGTATAAAATCGGTGCAAAGAGGTATGTAAGTGGGGAATATGTTAAAATAACCAGTGTGGCAGGCGGAGTGACTGTATTCCATTCCATCAATAGAACCGCCGATGTAGGCAAAAATGTTGCAGATAGACTAGGACGTGTAGTAGCTAGTGCAATGGGGATAAATTTTAGAGGTGCTAAAACCAGACCAAGTACAGAAAGACCAGGATTTGATTATTATACAGTGATAGACAGAGCGGCAAATCACGCAGGATTGGAAGAGGATTCAACTTTATACGAGGTACCTTATGTATTCTTGATAGAACGTGGATTTCATACCAATCCTAAAGAAGAGCAATTGTTGCTCGATGATGCAGTTATGCGGAGGACAGCCAAGGCACTAGCAGATGAAATAAAGAGCATATTAATAGACTAATCATCAACACCTCGAAACATAGTCCGCCCAACTTGGGAGGACTATGTTTTTGTATACCTTTAAAAAATTTGTAAAAATTTATAAGGTTAAAAAAGGGAATTCAGGAAATATGTCGAACTTAAATAAAGGGGGAACAAAGGAGAAGGCTTTTAGAGAAGGAGGACGTTTTATATGGTAAAACTGGGTAAAGGGAGGTTCAACTTTAGTTTTGAAAAGTTGAAGAGCAAAACCAAAAAATCTAATGGTTCGATAAAAGCCAAACTAACAGCTGCATTTCTGGTAGTCACTCTCTTGATTACAACATTGTCTATTATAACCTATGTTTTTTATAGGGGAGCTATAAAAGATTATGACCATATTATGGAAAATCTCATTATAGCAAATGAAGTGCCTGAGAAGGCTGAGCAATTATATAAAGATACTCGGGAATATATACTTCAACCATCGGAAGAAGGCAGGAACAATGTAGAAAAAGGGATAGACCAGCTTATCCCAATAGCAGAAAAGGTTAGGGATAACACATTAGTGCAAAACAAAGAGAGCAAGACAATGGCTAGAGGTATTGTCAATCTGATGAAGAGATTTAAAGATGGAACGATAAAAGCCATGGATTTCAGAGATGATGACAATTTTTCAGGCGCAGTGGAAAACCTGGATCAGGTTAAAAAAGTATCAGGATTTATAGACGACAATATTAGAAACTATATAGCAAGTGAATTGGATTACGGCATAGAGATTAGACAGAATATCAATAAAAAGAGCAATTTGTTGGGGATTTGCATTGTAATACTCATACCTGTATTTGCGATAGCCAGCATTTTGTTCGGAATTCGTTATTCAAAATCCATCACAGATGCGTTGACTAAAATAGCTAACTCATCAGAAATGATAGCTGATGGAGATTTAACCACAGAAGATATACAAGTAAAAACAGGTGATGAGTTGTCTGTACTTGCCCAATCATTTAACAAGATGGCTGACAATTTAAGAGATCTTATAAATAGTATAAGAGATAGCAGTTCTCAGGTTGCCGCCTCTTCACAGCAATTGACTGCCAGTGCTGAACAGGGCAGCGAGGCAAGTGAACAGATAGCAACTACTGTACAACAGATGGCCAGTGGTGCGGTAGAACAATCGGAAAAGACCGGCAATGCGGCAGAAAATATCAGCCACATGGTAAAAGGTTCAGGCCAAATAGAGCAGAGATCCAAGGAGATAACAGATTCAGCAGGGAAAGCACTAAAAGCCGCCGATAGCGGAGATAAAAGGACCAAGATACTGATAGAACAGATGAATACTATAAAAGAGAAAATAGATTTTACAGCACAAGCTCTAGAAGAGCTGAATAAAAAGTCTATGGACATTGGTGAAATCATTTATGTAATAGGCAATATAGCTGAACAAACCAATCTTTTGTCTCTAAATGCGTCTATAGAGGCCGCTCGGGCCGGAGAACATGGAAGAGGTTTTGCAGTGGTGGCTCAAGAGGTTAGAAAGCTTGCAGAAGGTTCAAGACAATCTGCCGAGAAGATATCCGATCTTGTAAAAGAGATACAGTCGGATACAAAGAGAGTCAGCTCGAGTATGCAGGAAGGCGTACAGGAGATACAGGAAGGAGAAAAGGCAGCAGAAGATGTTGCAGGTTCATTTAAAGAGATAAATGCAACCTTTGGGGATGTAGATGCAGAAGTAAAGGAGATATCCAAAGAGATAGAACAGATGGTAGAGCAATTGAACGATGTGGATGAGATTGTGAGCAATATCGCCGTTATTTCAAAACAATTCTCTACAGGAAGTCAGGAAGTATCCGCAGCAGTAGAGGAACAGACTGCAGGATTACAGGAGATAGTATCCTCGGCCAGTGTGCTTTCGGATATGGCTGCAGAGCTCCAGAACATCGTGGATAAATTTAAGGTAGAATAAAATATTAAAAAGATAAAAAGGCGAGGGAATTATAATTGAACCCTCGTTTTTTTGTTGACTTTTTTGTTTTATATATAGTCCCCGGGGGTATATTAAATGAATAACGCATAAAATAGATTGGAGGCAGGTGTTGCATATGAATACGGATATATCAGCCATAATTGTGTTTATACAAGGGATAATATCATTTCTATCACCTTGCGTACTTCCCTTGATACCAGTATATATAGTTTATCTCGCAGGCAATATGGAGGTATCAGGTGCAAAAAGGAAAAATACTTTGCTGATCAATTCTATAGCATTTATAGCAGGTTTTACCGTAATTTTTATTTTGATGGGGGCTACTGCAGGGATGATAGGTGCTTTTCTAACTAGACACAATGAGATAATAAGGAAAATAGGGGCAATAGTAATCATCATATTAGGGATACATCAGACCGGTATTATAAATATAAAGTTTCTCAATTACGAAAAAAGGGCTGATGCCTCCATAGGCAATACTGCTCCTAAAGTTACAAAGTCGTTGTTGATAGGGATGGCATTTAGCTTTGGTTGGACCCCGTGTATAGGACCTATATTATCATCAGTCCTGATACTGGCTGGGAATCAGGCAACAGTAGTTAGAGGAGCATTTTTGCTTTTTATATATTCCATGGGGATGGCAATACCCTTTTTTATAATAACTTTTATATTAGGTACTGCATCTTCTAGAATGAAGAGCATGTATAGATATATGGATACAATCAAGTTTATAAGCGGAATACTTTTGATAGTTTTAGGAATAATGGTTTATACCAATTATTTTTTCCGGCTGGCATCAATAGGATGATAAAAAAACGAAAGGAAGGTTAATACATCATGTTTAAAAAGCCTTATAATATCTTTATCTTAATTATTGTTTTATCTTTATTATTGACGATTTTATCTTCATGTGGCGGCAGTCAAAAGCTAGAGGGTGAAATAGCTGAAGATGATGCAGTTGACAATGAAAATGAGTCGGCAGACCAACAACCAAATAAGACGCAAGCCCCTGATTTTGAATTGACAACCCTAGAAGGGGAGGTAGTTAAATTATCTGATTATAGGGGTAAGGTAGTAATGCTGAATTTTTGGGCTACATGGTGCGGATATTGTACAGTGGAAATGCCTGAGATACAGCAGGCCCATGAGAAATACCAGCAAGATTTGCAGGTGTTGGCAGTCAACCTGACCACATCAGAAAAGAATGGGGTTCAGGACGTTGTTGATTATATTGACAAAGAAGGTTATACTTTTACTGTACCCCTTGATGAACAAGGTGTATCTACAACTATGTATGGTGTTAGGGGTATCCCTGTTACCTACTTTATAGATAAGCAGGGATATGTGGCTTTTTCACATCCCGGCCCCATGACAAAAGAACAGATAGAGAAGTATATACAATCTCTTTTGTAATACCCGATAAATGGAGGATTTAATGGATATAGAGCTTGAACGTAATGAAAGAATAGATGATCTACAGTTAAAAGGTCTGAAGATAATCCAAAACAAAGATTTTTTTTGTTTTGGGATGGATGCTGTGCTTTTGTCAGCCTATGCGTATGTGAGACGGGACGATTTGGTAGCTGATCTAGGTACAGGAACAGGCATAATTCCTTTACTGCTGTCCGGCAGAACCCAGGCAGCTCGGATAGTAGGGGTGGAGATTCAACAACAGGTAGCACAGATGGCCAAGCGGAGTGTAAAGTTAAACGATATAGATGACAGGATAGAGATTATAAATTATGATATAAAAAAGATACAAGATGTGCTGGAGAAGGCATCTTTTGATGCGGTGGTATCAAATCCTCCTTACAAGCCTGTTGGAAGGGGTAAGATAAACCCTAATAAAGCAAAGGCAATATCAAAACACGAGATAGAATGTACAATACAGGATACAATAAAGGCAGCAGATTATCTGTTGAAACCGGGAGGCAGATTTTATATTGTATACAGGCCGGACAGGATGGTAGATGCACTTTACTGCATGAGAAACATGCGTATAGAGCCAAAGAGGATGAAGATGGTACATTCTTTTGTTTCCAAGCCTCCAAAGCTGGTTTTGATAGAAGGGGTAAAACATTCAAAGCCTGACTTTAAACTGGAATGTCCTCTATATATCTATAAGGATGATGGAGAATATACTGAGGATATAATAAATATCTATCAAAAAGGTGAACAGCTATGACGCAAAATGTGGGTGAATTATTTATATGCGGTACACCTATAGGCAACTTAGACGATATTACCTTTAATCTTATAAAGGTATTGAAAAAGGTGGATATAGTGGCCGCGGAAGATACCAGAAGGACGATAAAATTATTGAACCATCTGGATATAAAAAAGAAGTTGGTCAGCTATCACCAACACAATGAAACAGAAAGTGGAAGAAATCTTATAGAACAGATGAAATCAGGGAAAAACGTAGCCCTAGTATCTGATGCAGGTATGCCGGGTATTTCTGATCCTGGACAACAGCTTATAAGGCTGGCTGTAGAAAATTCCATCAAAGTGTCGGTGATATCAGGGCCTACAGCTTTGATAAATGCACTATTATTATCAGGATTGCCTGCCGACAAGTTTGTGTTCGAAGGATTTTTGCCTTCTGCTAAAAATGATAGGCGAAAGAGGCTAGAAGAGATAGGTCAAGAGCAACGCACCATTATATTTTACGAGGCTCCCCACAGGTTGTGCGCAATGCTGGAAGATGTTTGGGAGGTATTGGGAGATAGGAAGGTTGCAGTTGCAAAGGAACTTACCAAATTACATGAGCAGGTATACAGGGGCAGCATATCGGATGCCGTTAAACATTTCAGCCAAGACGGGATAAGAGGCGAATTTGTAATAGTTGTGGAGGGTGCTCCACAAGAAATGCAGCAGCAACAATTTGATGTGGATATCAGTATAAAAGAGCATATCACCCTGTATTTGAATAGAGGCCTGACAAAAAAGGATGCCATAAAGGCGGTGGCAAAGGATAGGGATATACCAAAAAGGGAAGTTTATAAGCATAGTATAGATATGAACTAGATATTTTAAAGGCTATATAAGGGTGCAAAACCGGGAGGTTGGTTAAACTTCCCGGTTTTGACATTCTGCATTTACTTTGTTTCGCTAATATTTTGCAGACAATTTTTGCAGATATTCTTTCCTTTATAAGTTTCAATATCCCTGGCATTTCCGCAGAATATGCAGGCTGGTTCATACTTTTTTAGTATAATGTGTTCATTATCTACATATATTTCTAGAGCATCTTTTTCTGCTATGTTTAACGTACGTCTCAGCTCTATAGGGATGACAACTCTTCCTAGCTCATCTACCTTTCTAACTATACCAGTTGACTTCATCATGTTTTTTCCACCTTTCTCAACAAGATTCGACATTATTTTGTATAATTTTATTCTACCAACAATGGTAATTAAAGTCAATACTAAAATTAAAAAAAATAGCAGCAATTGTAAAAAATCTGTAAAAGTTACGAAATATTGATTTTTCATAGCACTATTATATAGATATTCTGTCCATATATTTGCTTTTCATTTCAGTATTTATATCAGTTCTAAAAACTATCAATTTAAACATATTCTTATTATATATAGGTATCTTTTACTTACCTAAAATATTAAATTTTCTGAAACTTTCTTATGTCAGACATAAAAAGTTAATTCGATGTTTATTTTGTTATATAATAAATTATTTTATGCGAGGAATGATAATATTGGTTAATAAAATATGGTTTGCCATGATAGTCATCAGCATAGCGATTGCATTTATGAATGGTGATGTGGATAAAATAACCGGGGCTACTTTGGATGGAGGTAAATTTGCCCTTGAATTGTCTGTCAATCTGATGGTTGTGATGGGGGTTTGGCTGGGACTTATGAATGTGGCAAAAAAATCAGGTTTGATGGATAAGATATCTGATAAGATGAGGCCGGTTATATGCTTTTTATTTCCTGATATTCCCAAAGGACACCCTGCAATAGGTTCTATATCGGCAAATATAATTGCCAATATGATGGGTTTGGGAAATGCTGCTACTCCCATAGGTATAAAAGCCATGAAGGATATGCAAAGTCTCAACCAACAAAAACATACTGCTACACATTCTATGTGCATGTTTTTGGTGATAAATACTTCTTCTGTTCAGCTGATACCTGCCACTGTTATTGCCATAAGAAGTTCTGCCGGTTCTGCCAACCCTCAGGATATAATAGGCACTGCCCTTGCTGCAACTATATGTTCTACGATAGCAGGAGTTGCAGCGGCAAAATTGTTGCACAGGTTTGACAGGGTGTAAGCTTATGGCTGAATTTATTTCTGCTATTTCAAGCTGGGCTATACCTGCTATCATTTTAGTCATATTGATCTACGGGATTGTTAAGGATGTAAAAGTTTATGAAGCTTTTATAGAAGGAGCGAAGGAAGGTATTATGACAGCTGTAAAGGTGATTCCCTATTTGATGGCTATGATAATAGCTATCACCATGTTTAAAGAGTCAGGTGCTATGAATCTTTTGATATTTGCATTGACCCCTATAGCCAAACTTATAGGAATTCCTTCTGAAGTGTTGCCCCTAGCGGTTATGCGTCCTTTGTCCGGCAGTGCATCTTTGGGGATGGTGGCGGACATAATAAAAAATTATGGTGCAGATTCATCGGTGGGAAGAATAGCGTCTACCATGATGGGATCCACGGAGACTATATTTTATACCTTGGCAGTATACTTCGGAGCAGTGGGAATAAGAAATTCCAGATATACATTAAAAGCCGCATTAATTGCGGATATTGTAGGTGTTATAGCCTCTGTATGGATATGCACCCTAGTTTTTGGATAAATGCTTGACAAAAGGGGGAAAATTATATATAGTGATTTATAATAAATATCATGAAAAGGTAGTGAAGGGAAGAGTAGGCCTGTCTAAAGGTTGTACAGAGAGCCGGAGTTAGGTGAAAGCCGGTAGCTGGAGGATATGCTGAATATGGCCCCGGAACTGTGAAGCTGAGTCGTAGGATTAGGTTTCAACGGATTTGTATCCGTTATACATACAAGGTGATGAATGTCACTTAAAGAGGTTGCCGGTGTGAATCGGCAGCGAACTAGGGTGGTACCGTGAATACAAGTCCTTCGCCCCTATATATTTTATAGGTGGGAAGGACTTTTTTAATATAAATTTATGGGAGGAATAACGATGGAGCAAAAAAACACATTCTATATTACTACGCCTATCTACTATCCAAGTGATAAATTGCACATAGGGCATTCTTATACTACTGTAGCAGCAGATGCAATGGCTAGATTTAAGAGACTGTTAGGATATGATGTAAAGTTTTTAACAGGAACAGATGAGCACGGACAAAAGATAGAGAGAATAGCCAAGGAAAATGGCGTTACACCCAAAGAGTATGTGGATAAAATAGTTGAAGGTATAAACCGGTTGTGGGATCTTTTAGGTATATCAAATGACCAATTTATAAGAACCACTGATGGACAGCATAAAGAAATTGTACAAAAGATATTCAAAAAGTTATACGATCAGGGGGATATATATAAGGATGAATATGAAGGATGGTATTGTACTCCCTGCGAATCTTTCTGGACTCAAACACAGCTGGAGGATGGGAAATGCCCCGACTGTGGAAGGGATGTGGAGCTGGTAAAGGAAGAGAGTTATTTCTTCAGGCTCTCCAAGTATCAGGATAGGCTTATAAAACACATACAGGACCATCCTGATTTTATACAGCCCCAGTCCAGGCAAAATGAGATGATAAACAATTTCCTAAAGCCGGGCTTGGAAGACTTATGTGTATCCAGGACTTCCTTTAAATGGGGAATACCTGTTACCTTTGATGAAAAACATGTTATATATGTATGGATAGATGCACTTTCCAATTATATTACTGCTCTAGGGTATCTTACAGATGATGATTCGGAGTTTAAAAAATACTGGCCGGCAGATATACATCTTGTGGGAAAAGAGATAATAAGATTTCATACGATAATATGGCCTGCTATGCTGATGGCACTGGACTTGGAACTTCCTAAAAAGGTGTTTGGTCATGGATGGCTGATATTAGAAGGTGGCAAGATGTCCAAGTCCAAGGGCAATGTGGTGGATCCGGTAGTCTTAGTTGATAGATACGGTGTGGATGCCATCAGATATTTTCTTTTGAGAGAGGTGCCTTTCGGTTCTGATGGAGTGTTTTCCAATGAAGCCTTGATAAACAGGATAAACTCGGATTTAGCAAACGATTTGGGCAACCTTTTAAACAGGACCATCGCCATGGTGGATAAGTATTTTGACGGGGTGGTGCCCCAGCCGGAGGAGGATGAACAGCAGGTAGACAAGGAGCTCAAAAGTCTTGCAGGGGATACTGTGGCCAATGTAGAAGAATTGATGGATAAACTGCTGTTTAGCGATGCTTTGAGTGATATATGGAAGTTTATAGGCAGAACTAACAAATATATAGATCAGACAATGCCCTGGGCCCTTGCAAAGGATGAGAAAAACAAGGGTAGACTGGGTACTGTAATGTATAATCTATGCGAATGTATCAGGATGGTTTCGGTATTGATACAGCCCTTCATGCCTAATACGCCCTTTAATATATGGGAACAGCTAGGGATACAACAAGGACCGTTTACTGAATGGGATAGTATAAAAAGCTTTGGGGCATTTCCGGCAGGGAACAAGGTAAAACGTGGGCAGGCAATATTTCCAAGGCTGGATGTTGAAAAGGAATTAAAAGCGATGGAAAAGGTTACTGAAAAAGTTGCAAAGCCGGAAAATAAAAAGGATGAGCCCAAGATTAAGGATGAAATAACTATAGAGGACTTTGAAAAGTTGGATTTAAGAGTGGCAGAAGTTGTAGCTGCTGAAAAGGTGAAAGGTGCTGATAAGCTGCTCAAGCTGCAATTAAAGCTGGGAGATGAGAAAAGACAGGTGGTATCAGGGATAGCAGAGCACTATACCCCTCAAGATATAGTGGGCAAACGGGTTATATTGGTGGCTAACTTAAAGCCGGTAAAGCTTAGAGGCATATTATCTGAAGGTATGATACTGGCTGCTTCCGATGAAAACATATTGTCATTGGGAACAGTGGATCGTCCTATAGATAGCGGTACTACCGTGAGCTAGGAGGCAAAATTATGCTTTTTGACAGTCATGCACATTTAGAAGATGATAGGTTCAGTTCAGATTTAGAAGATGTAATAAAAGATATACTTGAATGGGGAGTGTCCAATGTTATAAACGTGGGTTCTGACATTGCTACTTCCAAAAAGTCTGTATCCATCGCTCAAGCCTATGATTTTATATTTGCCGCCGTAGGGATACACCCTCATGAGGTGGCTGATATGAGGGATCAAGATATGCTCACATTGCAAAAAATGGCCTCTGAACAAAAGGTAGTTGCTATTGGAGAGATAGGGCTGGACTATTATTATGATCTATCTCCCCGTCAGGTTCAAAAAGAGCGGTTTGTTGAACAATTAAACCTTGCAAAAGATTTGAATATGCCTTTTATAATACATGACAGGGATGCCCACCAGGATATCCTCAACATACTCAGGCAAAACAGGCCCTTCCCATCAGGTGGAGTTATGCACTGCTATTCCGCTGATTGGGAGATGGCAAAAGAGGTATTGGATATGGGGCTGTACATATCTTTTACGGGTACAATCACCTTTAAAAAAGCAGGGGATTTACCGGAAGTGGTTAAAAAGATGCCTATCCAACGCATGCTTATAGAAACTGATTGTCCTTATTTAGCACCGGTACCCTATAGAGGTAAGAGGAATTTTCCCGGATATGTAAAATATGTGGCACAAAAGATTGCTGAATTGAGAGATATGGACTTTGAAGAGGTAGCCTGTATCACATCGGATAATGCTAAAAAGTTATTTGGAATAAATAAATAATCACTTTTGTTGATTTCCTTCATATTATATTATTGAAAACCTTATAATATGAGGAGGAATAGACGTGGATGATAGAAAGTACCCACCTAAAGACGACATGATGGATGATTGGATGCACTGCCCGGCTAAGCCTAAACCTGGATGTCCGCCAATGCCGGAATGCGGTCCTGGGCCAGGTCCGGGTCCGGGTTATGGTTACGGCATGTGTCCTTTCATCGTAGCTATGAAATGCATTATACCTATGATTAAACCTTACTGTTCAGACTACCCCATGATGCACCCGGCTATGTACCCTATGATGCCTAAAGGAATGCCTTGTATGGATTATTTAGAAGATCGTCAGCAAGAAGAATAAAATTAGTGCACTTTAAGTGCGCTAATTTTTTGCATATAAAAGGTTTAAAGATATTAAACTTGGGCATAATATTAAAAATGTATGCATAAATATTAAGAAAATATTAAGAAAACATTTGACAACGTAAAAGAAATGTAATAAAATAATCTAGCAACTCCCGATGCTCCAAATTTAATTTTTAGGAGGGTTAAAGATGGAGTCTAGTACAGAGGGTGTCCAAGGGAGCAAGTTGATTAAAGCTCTGATAATCACCCTTATAGTGGTTACTTTGATATCTGCCTTTATCATTATAACTTTGAAGAATGCAAAGAAAGAAGTAGAAGTTGTAGATAACGGTCAGAGCATTCAGGTAACAACGACTGAAAAAACTGTGGAGGATCTGATTGGCAGTCTTGATATTGAATTAAAACCTGGCGATCGCGTAGTTCCTTCCATGAGTACAGAACTGGAAGATAGTACTAGAGTACAAATAATAAGAGCAAAAGAAGTGGAAATAACAGCGGATGGCGAGACGTTTAAAATATATTCTACTGAGGATACTGTATCCGAAACATTAAAACAGGCAAATGTGGAGCTCAGCGACATGGATAAAGTGAATATGGCATTGGATGCTAGAGTGTACAATGGCTGTAACATCCAAGTTGTCAGAGTTACACAGGAAGAATTGAAAGACCATGAATCTATAGGATATAAGGTTGTTGTAAAGAAAAATACATCCATGGATAAAGGAGACACAAAGGTTATCCAAAAGGGAGAAGAAGGTAAGCTGGAGAGAAGATATTTGGTAACTTACGAAGATGGAGTAGCGGTTGATCGGGAGCTTATTTCAGAGCAAGTTGTAGCAAAGCCGGTTGATAGAATAGTCGAGGAAGGTACCATAGAAACCTTCTATACATCCAGGGGAGAAAAGGTAAGATACGATAGATCAATTACAATGGTTGCTACTGCTTATACTGCAGGCAAAGAGAGCACCGGCAAGAGTTCGGGAGATAGTGGATATGGTAGAACGAGTACCGGGATGAGAGTAAGACACGGAGTAGTTGCAGTAGATCCTAGGGTCATAAGGTTGGGTACAAGACTTTATATATCCGGTTATGGATTTGCGATTGCTGCAGATACCGGGGGTGCAATCAAAGGAAATAGGATCGACCTGTATATGGATAGCCTGAGCAAGGCCAGATCTTTTGGTAGAAAGAAAGTAGAAGTTTATATTCTGAGATAGATAAAAACCAGGGTATCGCCCCTGGTTTTTATCTGTTTATATGGAAGAGGGGGTAAAAATAATGGAAAAGCTTACTTCGCCAAGTGTGATAACAGATATATCCAGAAAATTTGATTTTAAATTTTCTAAGGTTTTGGGGCAGAATTTTCTCATCGACCAAAATATATTGAACAAGATAATTCAAAGTTCTGGTATAACCAGGCATGACTATGTTCTTGAGATAGGCCCTGGGATAGGAACACTGACACAAGCTATTGCACAAAAGGCCAAAAAGGTAGTTGTAGTGGAGATAGACAAAAGTTTATTGCCTGTTTTGAACTATACACTGGCTGATTACCATAATGTTTGTATAATAAATGATGATATATTGAAAGCAGATCTGCAGGATATAATAAAACATCAATTTGACAGCCATTCTTTTAAGGTGGTAGCCAATCTTCCTTATTACATAACAACCCCTATAATAATGAGGTTGCTGGAGGAAGGTTATGATATAGAAAGTATGACGGTGATGATGCAAAAAGAAGTGGCGGACAGGCTCAAGGCAAATCCCGGGAGCAAGGATTATGGTACCATATCAGTGGCAGTTCAATCCTACGCACAAGTTGACATCGCTTTCACAGTTCCACCTGATGTTTTTATGCCTAAACCCAAGGTGGGCTCTGCATTGGTAAAGCTAGAAGTATTGGACAAGCCGCTGGTTGAGAAGGATAACAGACAGGCCTTTTTTAAGACTGTAAAAGCTGCCTTCTCCCAGAGACGTAAGACATTGATAAATTCACTGCATCGCTCCGGGATATTTGATATAAACAAGGACGAGATGACACAAGTATTGACCCGATCAGGGATAGACCCTTACGCAAGGGCGGAGACATTAGGTATAGAGGAGTTTAAAAGAATTGCATATCAGCTTGAAAGGTATATAATACATCTATGAATGTATTTAATTTTAATAAGTTATATAATATAATAATTATATAACTTATTTGTCGTAAAATGCCGTGTTTTTGGGGGTTTAGGAGGTATGAAAAACCATAAAGATAGAGGATCAGCGTTGATTATAACTGTTCTTGTAAGTTCTATATTTATAATATTTGCATCTGTATTGGCTATTTTAGGTGTGACCGAAGCAAAAAGGACTGAAAGACAGCATGATATAGTTCAGGCGTATTATGTTGCCCGCTCTGGTGCCGATTCAGCTGCTAGCTGGATTATGGGTTTGGATCCCACCCAGCTTTTTAATTTGGACTTTCCGATTTTTTTGTCAGGAAAGCTTTCACAGGATGATTTTAAGGTTGAAATAAGCAAGGATGCAGATGAATTGATCATAGAGTCAACTGGCTTTGTAGGTGAAGTGAGCGATAAGATAGAGTTGGTGATGAAGCCCAGCAGGGTGGAAGATGTGATAACAGGGTTTGATATGGCAGCATTCTCCATGTCCGGTATTAGTATTGGAGGCAGCTCCACCATAATAGGCCCTGTATGTTCAAATTCAAGCAAAGATTCAAGCATAGAGCTGTCAGGGTCTGCTCGTATAGATGGAGATCTTTATGTTGTCCCAGGAGCGGATGCCGATAAAGTGGTGGATTTATCCGGCAGTGCATCCATCCATGGGGATATAAAGGTGTTGAATTCTCCTAGAAGGTATTTGGCGCCTAAATTTCCTGATTTTCCGGAGCACTTGCCTCTGCCTGCCGATGTCTCTCCTGTAGTGGGGGGCAATCTTATAGTAGGAAATTGGCCTCATGAAGAATACACAATAAGCGGGGATTGTAGTTATTCTGGTATCACTGTATCTGGAAATGGCTCCCTTATAATAGAATTAGGTGAGTCGATACGCAGGATAAAGGTAGGGAAACTGGAAATAAATCAGGGAAATATCATTTTAAAAGGCCAAGGAAGGCTGGAACTATATGTGGAAGATAGTTTCAAGATAGGAGGCAGCAGCGCAATCAATGGAGATGGAACCAGTGATCAATTGTTATTGTACTATGCCGGAGATCAGCCTATGAATATAAAGGGTTCTACAAAGGTGGTTGGCAATGTATATATAAAAGAGGCTGCCCTTAATTTAGGCGGTTCCGGAAATATTGTAGGCAACATTGTAACTGGAGGCAAAGATGTAAATATTGGTGGTGGTTCATCGGTGTATGCATCAGCCTTATATGCGCCTTATGCTGATGTAGTTATCAGAAACAGCGGGATCTTCAAAGGAGCGGTGGTAGCCGGGGATGTGAGGGTGCAGGGAGGATCTAGCATTATTTATGATGACTCTGTTTCTGAAGGTATGTTGATACCTGTTGAAGACGGACAAGGCAATTTTTTATCATATGAGAAGGATTATTGGAAATGATTGAGAACAATAAGAAGAGCAACAATAAAATGATATGGGGAAAGGACGGTTTTACCCTCATAGAGGTTATAGTATCGTTATTTATCATAAGCATATTATCCATATTATTGATCGGTTCTTTTGATATAAATACCAGACAAATATTTGGGGCAGGGGAAAAAACGGATATATTGTTTTCTGCTCGGCGGGAAATGGATAATGCTATTGCTGATTCTAATTATGTAGTGTCTGCAGATTCACGCTTAACTATAAGTAAACAAAAAAGGGACATTATAATAGGTGGGGCACAAGTATCAGGAGTGGAAATTCAAGTAAAGCAAAAATCCAATGGGAAGGTAGTGCTAACATCTTTTATCCCTGAATAGATGTTTTCAAAGGTGGGGCGGTGCATTCTGATTATGATGAGGAAGATTTCTAAACATAGCGGACTGACTTTGATAGAGTTGATATTTGTTCTTGCTATTTTTGCGGTGATATTGGCTGTCATATTTAATATATATGTTACAGGGTTTAAAACATTTAAAAAAGATACCCAGCGCTCTCAGGTGCAGCAGGATGCTCATTTAGCCGGTCAGGTTATAGAGAAAGAGTTGCGAAATGCTAGGATGATATCTCACACCGTTCCGGGGGATGAGGAGACATATTATTGTATAAAGCTGCAAGACGATACAAAAAACAAGTGGTTGGTTATACAAACTGTATATAAGGGGAAGACCAGCACAAAAAAGGTGACAGGGGATACTATAGAGTCCATCGAGTTTTTGCCTGGGTCAACAGGCAATCTGATAGGATTTATTATAAATGCACGCATAGATGACAATGAATTTGATATTCATTCTGAGATTTTGTTAAATAATATAATCCATCTTTCCCTTCCGGAACAAGGAACTACTGTTTTATACTATACAAAATATTGAAATGAACAATAAAAAAATACCTGATTTCCAGGTATTTTTTTATTTAAATGTATATCAAAAAGAAACGGGGGGATATGTGTGAAAAAAAAATTAACAACAATAAATAATTATAACGTATTATCCGAATATGTCAATAGTAAAACTAGAAAAAAGTCGGATTTTGTTGTATTAAGCAATTAAAATACTTGATTGTTCAGGTATTTTTTTTATTTTGTAATGAATATATATGGAATAAATGGGAGGGATATGCGTGAGAAAGATAGCATTTACAGTTGTGATATTGATATTACTTACACTGGTAAATTATCAATACATGCATAAAGATAAAAATACTATGTACAGCCAGTGGGAAGCAGAGTGCTTAAATAAAGAACAAGGGGACGATCAAGAAAATGATGTACATATTTATATAGATCTAAACCAAACCCTTCTCTATGTTATTGAGGGAGATAAAGTTATAAAAAAATACCCTATATCTATAGGCAAGGATAGAAGTCCTTCTCCTATCGGGATATGGAGGGTTGTTCATAAGGCCAAGAATTGGGGGAGTGGATTTGGGAGCAGATGGATGGGGCTGGATGTACCTTGGGGTATATATGGCATCCATGGGACCAATAAGCCGGGTAGCATAGGTTATGCTGCTTCTCACGGTTGTATAAGGATGAATAATAATAATGTTGAGGAACTTTATGATCTGATACCTCACAATACCCTTGTGGTGATAAACGGGGGGCCTTATGGTAATTTTGGTAACGGTTTGCGTCAGTTGGAGCCAGGTCATAGAGGGGCAGATGTGTTGGAAGTACAGAAAAGGTTGAAAATAAAAGGATATTATGACGGGCCGTTGGACGGACGTTTTGGAGAAGGAACCAAACATTCTTTGATAGAATATAAAAAGCAGAACGGATTGCCTATAAACGATCATGTAGATCACCAGACTTATGAGAGTTTGGGAATAATTATTATTGAATAATAAGACCTATAAGGCAAGGACTAATATACTAGGAAGTATGTATTAAATTTTTTGCTATGAGTGCAACACACTATATTTTGATTGTTTAAGAATGTATAAAATTGTATAATGTTAGTAGAATAACAATAATCTTTGCCGGGGGTCAGCAAGTGAAGTCAGAAAATGTTGCATTCAAGGTTGTAGTATCCGTCCTATGTGGTATATTAGGACTGCTGATTAATAGATTTTTCAGTTTCAATATGTATTTTGGGATAGATATGCTGTTCGGAGGGATTATTTCTATCATTCCTTCATTGATTTATGGACCTTTATACGGTTTGATATCTGCATTTATCGCTTCTTTTTATACTATATCACTATGGGGGCACCCTCTGGGAGTATTTTTATTTTGTTTTGAGGCGGTCTTTGTAGGTTTTTTCAGCAGCAGAAAAGAGTCTAATGATGGGATGTTGTATAGTGCTATTCACTTTGATCTGATTTATTGGCTGCTTGTTACAGCACCTATTCATGCTTTGTTTTATACCTATGTAATAAAAGCTGAAACCCTTTCTATTTTGCTGATTATCTTAAAAAACACATTAAATGGGGCAGTCAATATAACTATAGCGGAATTTATCACTTATGGAAAGCCTTTAAGACGTTTTTTAAAGGTTGGGGAGGGCAATTATTCAGCGAGAAAGTATTTTTTACATATAGTTGTTTTGTGTATTTGTATATGCAGTATAGGTGTTCTTTTTACAAATCGTACAATCTTCTTTTATACCATAAAGGAAAATATGGATGAGCAATTGGTTATCAGCAGCCAAGCTGTAGAGGATGAGTTGAGGTATTATGATGAAAAGGTTCAGTATGAATTAGATGTTATAAAAAAGAACATACAATATGGTATGCTTGATCTGGATAGATGTGTGAAAGATTGTGCCGATAGATTGGGGTGTGAGGATGTAATATTGTATGACAGTGCTGGTGATGAGATATATTCTAGCATTGATAGGAAACAGGATGCGTTAGATAGGGTACGAGGTATCTGGAGAAAGGTGGGGCCTGAAAAGGATTATCAGTATGTTTACGATTATCATTTAAAGCAACAGGTAGTAGTATCCAGGCCTGAACAACAAGATTATAGTATATTTATTATAAATGATGTTGAGACCCTGATTGATAATATACTGTTGAGATCAAGAAATATGGTTGTAGATGCAGTAGATAAAGATGGGCAAATACTGTATTCCGGTTCTTCCTTTTCTGATTATGATGGGATAGACTGGAAGGGATATAAGGTATTGCTTCCAGACAGAGACAGTGTCCTGAAGCAATGGGAGAATGCATATATCCATAAACAATATGGCTTCGATAAATATAATATTATGATCCATGTGTATCTTCCTATGCACAGTATAATACAACAAGCTAAAAACAGATATATGCATACATTTGTTTTTTCTGTTGTTATTCTGATAGTAGCCCTGATTATTGCATTTTTGGGCAGCTATTTTTTTTACCTGCCCTTCGAGAGGTTTAAAGAGACTATAGATGAGACAATCTCTAGCAAGGATAGGCTAGGCAATATTTATAGCATAAGTGAGTTCAACAAGCTATATGATTCTATGAAAAAGATGAGTACCGATTATACTAAACTGTGGGCAAGAGGAATGATCGCCCTCATCAAGATAATAGATGCAAAGGACAAGTATACTGCTGCACATTCCCAAAATGTTGCTAAATATTCAAGGGAAATAGCAAGGAAATTGGGTTTTAGTAAGAACAGGGTAAGAAATATATATTTTGCAGCACTATTGCACGATATAGGTAAGATCGCAGTCGAGGATAGTATATTGAACAAGCAGGGTAAACTTACCAGCGAAGAATATCAGATTATAAAGCAGCATCCTAAAGAGGGTTATGACTTTATAAAAGATATTCCGGCATTTGTAGAGGCCGGGATAGATAAGATGATAAAGTACCACCATGAGAGGATGGATGGAAAAGGGTATTATTCAGTAAAAGCTGGGAAGGTGGATATAGGCGCTAGGATAATCGCAGTTGCTGATGCTTTTGACGCTATGGTAAACGAGAGGCCGTATAAGAAGGCCATGGGCTTACAGCAAGCTGTGTTAGAACTTGAGAGTAATAAGGGAACCCAGTTTGATTCTGTTGTAGTGGATGCGTTTTTACAAGTGATTCAGGCAAAAAAATAAGGATTGGAAATCCAATCCTTATTTTAATTGATCAACTAATTTTTTCATTATGTCAATAGCTTCTTCAGGGAGCTTGTCAAAGCCACCTCTTTCTGTATCTCTGGATGCAAGGTATTTTATCCTGTCTTCCATTCTGGAGATCAGCTGCTTTTTATATTCAGCATCGTTAAAGTCAGGCATAAAACCTTCAACAACGAGCATCTCCATGTCTGTACATCCGCCAAATTTTTCGAATTTTGCAGTGCCATCCATTATATGTTCTAGTGAAGATAATGTTACTTCTTTAGGTATCTTTTTATCCATAAAGAAACCAGTATTAAAGATATAACATTCTACATTTCTCTGTTCGAATAATGCCTTGAATTTTTTATAATCTTCACTGAGCGGATAAGTCCTAAAAGGATTTGCATAAGGTTCAAAGACCAGTGCGTTTGGATCAACGCCTTTAGCCAGTCTTTCAGCAGAGGTCCTCTTTGTTGCTAAGGTTGCACCCATAACTGAAGCTAGGTTAGCGTTTGTAATCTTTATCACAGGTGGGAGTGTAGGGTCTTTCATAAGCCATATTATCGAATCTACCGGCTCCTCAAACTTATCTTCTCTATCCGGGGACCATAGTTTGGATTTCATGGCTCTTCCGTTCCCATTTCTGACGTCTTCCGTCAAAAGGACTACATTGCCTTTTTCATCCCGAGTGGCACCGTTATTTTGAACAGTGAGCAAATATTTGTTATCATCGTCTGCCATAGGGTAGTCGGCAGTTTTATCGAAGTATGCAGGTTCTAGCGCTACAGAGGAACCGTCTTCAGTAGATATTACGAATGCATCATCGTGCAATACTGTTATGTCATATTTACCGTCATGTCTGGCATGAGTGATGGTGGATTTACCGGAACCGGAAAGCCCGAATACACCTACCACATATTTTTTATCATTTGCTAAGTTGTATCTTTTTTGTCCACCGTGACAGGATGCAAATCCATGTCTGTTGGCTATGCTCCAGCCTAATGTAAGTGTTCCTTTTTTATGTTCTCCAAAATATCTCATTCCTAAAATTGCTGCGCAATTATGTTCAGGATCAAAAAAGGTCAGTCCTAAGGGATGGTCCGGATGTTTCCAATCAGGGTCAGAGAATATATAGATATCCCCTTCATTTTCCAGCACTTTGGATTTTTTATACATCTTTGAATAATATTCTGTAATGTATTGGAAGTTCAACATCCATGAATACATAATGTTTTCATGATTTTCCGGTATTAGCAGATGTACTTTTACCATAAAGTCTTTATCCAATCCTATGAAAGTTGTAGCATGATACATCTTTCTATACCTTGTATGATATACTGCCTCTCTTATCTTGGCACCGTATTCTTCCACATCTACTCCAGGTTCTCCTACAATCCTACGTGCAGCTGCACATCTTCCCTTTACTGCACCGTCATTGAATAAGAGTACCTTTGCATCATCATCAAGCCCGATTTCTTCAGGTTTATAAACAGGAATATCGGTAACAATTGTACCGGGGGAACTCTTGGCAAGTTTATAAGCCTCTTTAATTGAGTTAACTTTTACTACATTGTTTCCATAGAAAGCAGTTTCAACTGTAGACCTTATTTGAGAGTTGATGGGGTTTTTTGCGGAAATTTCTTCCCATGTGAATGTTTCTTTGGTTGACAATACTATCACTCCTTAAATAAATTTATAAAAAAATTATTATGTTTTCATTATGGATATTATAAAAATCAAAATTTTTCCCCATTATGAAGTATAATATAAGTACTCTTGTTTTGCAATATTTTTTTATAAATTTCATCCATATTTGACAAAACCATATTGTTAATCATACCCTAAAAGAGAATAAAAAAACAGAGGTTTTTCCTCTGCTTTTTAAATGTTCAGTATTGAATCCAGTTCTTCCAGTATTTTATCAAGGGCTTGTATCCTTTCTTTTTGTATGCTTATGATATTATTTAAGGATTGTTCAGCATTTTCAGCGTTGTACTTTTTCTTGGCCTGGCCTAAGTTGATGCACTGGTCATCTATCTTTCCTTTTGTATTTTCAATCAATTGTCTTGTCTGCTTTACAGTCTCAAGGGAGTTTTGCAACTTTTCTATCTGTTCTTGTGTCAACGAATCCTTGTCTTGACTGAGCTGATCAATTTTGTCTTGCAAAAGCTGATGTTTATTCTTTATCTGGGCTCTTAATTTGTTCATCTCTGTCTTGTTTTCACGTATACATTTTACTAGTGGTTTGACCTGTTCCATTATAGCCTTATTTGTTTGGCCCTTGTTAGTTTTAGCCTTATTGGCCTTGTTTTTGTTTTGTGAATTTTGTTGTGCTGCTGGCATCTCTTTTGTAGTTTTAGGCTGTTCTTGTTTGATATTTTCATTTTTATTTATTTTAGCCTTATGAGGAGGCCCCTTCGCAAAGGCTATACCTGCAGTAAATACAATCAAAAGTGCGATTATTATTGATAATATTTTTTTCATTAGACTAAACAGTCCCCTTTCTTATAATTGGATTTAAAAAGATAGGTCAGAGTCTTTAACATCGTCCATTTGATTGATGCTGTCCAATAAATTATCCAGCTCATCTTCCAGTTCATTCAAAAGTTTTTCTTTTTCCTGATTAGAGATTATTGTGTCTGATTTTACTATGATTTTGGTGTTTTTTTCACCAGTTAGATTTTTGTCCTTGGGTTTTAACACGATACTATTATCATCTTTCTGCTGCTCTTCTATGTTTTGCACATCTTTTTGCTGATTGTCGTGACCCTGATGTTCTATATTTTCATGATCATCGGTTTTGTCTTGATGGGCGGTTGGACTTGGGGAACCATCGCCGCATCCGGCGGTAAATGCAAGTATGTAAAGACTCAACACAATCAATATAAGCCGTTTCATGAATTTGCTCCTTTCAAAAACTATATATTATATAATACATAAAAAATGTGAAACAAAAACAAATAAATTGTAAAGATATTGTAAATCAATCACTTGGGAATGGAAAAAGTGATTTTGGTGCCTTTATCCAGTTGGCTTTGAGCACTTATTTTCCCCCCATGGAGTATAACCAGATTTTTTGCTATATTCAGTCCCAGTCCGGTTCCGCCTGCCGTCATATGTTGGTGGGCCTTTGCTCTGTTGAATTTATCAAATATAAAAGGAAGTTCTTCCCTGGATATTCCTATCCCCGTATCTTTAATATCAAATATTATTTCATGGTTTTTATCAGATACTTTTATGAGTATTTTGCCATTTTGCTTATTGTATTTTATAGAATTATTTATTATATTGAGCATTATCTGCTTTAATCTATCGGCATCAGCATATATATGTAGATGATCAGGACAGTCTATATGTATGGATATATTCTTTTCATCTCTCAAGGCTTCGGTGGAGCTTTGTATATCATCCAGTATTTGTTTTACTAAGATATTTTGTTTAGATAATTTTATAGTTCCTGATTGAATTTTTGTAAGTTCTAATATATCATCGGTTAATTTTATCAGACGAGATGCCTCATCTTTTATTATGGCCAAGTATCTATGCATATCTTCTTGTTTTATAATGCCATCCAGCATTGCCTGAACAAATCCGTTTATTGAAGTGAGGGGTGTTTTAAGGTCATGGGAGATGTTGGCGATGAATTCTTTTCTCAATTTTTCCGTGTTCAGGATTTGATTTTTCATATAGTTGAAACCATTTGCCAGATTTTCCAGTTCATCATTTGACTTTACTTCAAGGTCTTCCACTTCCTCGCCGGCAGCCAGTTTTGACGTTGCTTTTTCCATATATATTATAGGTTCTGATATTTTAGAGGAAGTAAAATATACTATAAAAACACTTATAATTACTAACAGGGCAGAGATTATCCATATTATTAAGTTGATATTGAAAATATTTTTATACACATAGGTTACAGGGGAAAACAGTATTATCGCCCCTATGATTTTTGAATCAATCTTTAAAGGTATTCCCTTAAAGACCATGTGCATATCAAATTTATTTGTATACTGTTTTTTTAAGAATACTGTTTGACCTTTTAGTATCTTATTTAAAGCTTCTGTAATGTATTTTTGGTTCAACTTTTCTTCAACGTGTATATTTGAGTTGTTCTTTGATTCTATGACATATATGCTGGACTCGGTCATATAGCTAATAGAGTTTATGGAAGATTGAAGCTGGTCCAGCGTTATTTCGTCCTGATAGTACTCTGCGGTAAGGTGATTTACTTTATATGCTGCCGTTGAGAGTTGATTTTCTTTTTGTGAAAAAATATATTTGTTGTATGCTAGGGAGAGAATTAAAGAAAGTACTACTACAATAGTAATTAGTATCAGAAGATGTGTTTTAAATAATTTTTCAAACATCTTTTTTTACCTCTAATTTATATCCTATCCCCCACACAGTTTGTATGCTCCAGCTTGAATTTTCCGTTTCCAGTTTTTTCCGTAGACTTTTTATGTGTACATCTACAGTGCGTGTTTCCACAGGATAATCATAATCCCACACATCCTTTAATAGCTGTTCTCTCGAAAATACTATATTCTTGTTGGACAATAAGAAATGAAGGAGCTGGATTTCCTTAGGTTTTAAATCCACTAGTTGGTCATCCAGTTTCACTTCATATTTATCCATGTCTATGGTTAGATTGTCTATATGCATCAAGTTATTTTTGGTTTTATTTTTTTTCAACCTTGCTTTTATCCTTGCTATCAATTCGCGAGGGTCAAATGGTTTTACTACATAATCATCTGCTCCAATATCAAAACCTTGAAGCTTGTCTTCTATCATATCCCTAGCTGTAAGCATTATTATAGGGATGTTGCTTTTGTGCCGTATCATTTTACAAACTTCCCACCCGTCTATTACCGGCAGCATTATGTCCAACACAACAAGGTCTATATTACCTTTTTTTATAGCATCCAAGGCTGAACTCCCGTCATAGCGGCAAATAACATCATAACCTTGATTTTTTAGGTACAGGCTTATCAATTCACAGATGTTTTTATCATCATCCACTACTAGAATTTTCATATCTTCCATTATCCTACCACCTTGTCATAAAAACTAGATTCAATACAATTATACTGCATATTTTGATAACAGTGAAATATATTAAGGTAGGTCAATATTATTATTTAATAATATAACAGGTAGGGAGTTGTTTGTAAAAATTCGGCTAAAAAATCGGGTCACAAGTAACTTTTGGAAATCAACTACATATATTATTAATGAAAGGGGGTAGTGTGTATTGAAAAAATATATGAGAAATTTTATCATGTTAAGCGAGAGCGATAAAGAATACAGAAATAACGTGAGAAAATCTACTGCAGGATACAGCAGGATAGAAATAAAAAATAAAAGACTAAAAGTGTTGACACATGTGCAAAATTTGAAACCTTTAACAGGTGATGACCGTGTCTATAAAGCATATTTGATAGGGAAGGATGGCACAGGAATTTTCAGCATCAACTCAGGTACCTTTAACGTGGATCAGAGCGGCAGGGGAGAATGTATATTTGAGGCTGATAGCAGTGACATCAAAAAGACCGGTCATAGTGCGGATAATATTAAAGCGATCGTTGTTGTGTGCCAACAGGTAGGCAGTGTTGAAAGCCCGCCTTTGGGATACTGTCTTAACGGTTACATAGATAAAAATGAGGATATTGATTGGAAAGCAGCCTTTGCTAAAGACAAAAATATTGAACGCCCAAAGGTAAAACAGCAAGTACAGACAAAGGAACAGCAAGATGTTTTGCAAGAACAAGACCTAGACCAGCAAGAAGTTAGAGGGGAAATTGAACAAGAGATAGAACAAAAAGTTGAACAAAAGTCGGAACAAGAGATTAAACTTGAACAACAAGAACAAATTGTGGAAACAGAGGACGAAGACAGCTCTTATCCTGATATAGATGATCTGCTGGATATAGTGAATAGAGGTATTAGTTATAAAAGTGAACATGATGAACAACAAGAGCAGCAGGATATAGAGCCAGAGAACAAAAAAAAACAAGCAGAAATAACCGATAGGGATAATATACATCAGGAAAATAAATACCGAGATTTTTTAAAATCAGAAACATCTAGAGAACAAGTATATGGAAGGTATAATAGGTTTTGGGATGATATCGAAAATTATTTTACTGACTTGTTTGCCTTCTATAATAAGGTTGAACCTTTTGCACAAAGACTTGAAGGATACGATTGGAGAAAGATAGACCTAGCATCGATAGGCTTTAACGGGATATATAGCGTAGTTCCGGCATATTATTATATGTATAATTCCAACCTATCCAGATATAGACACTATTTATTGGGTATTGCATATAAAGACAGAAAAGTGAAATATGTGGTATATGGACTTCCTGGTACAAACTGTAAAGAAGAGCAGCCCTATGGAGGAAAGACAGGTTATGTATATTGGCAGCCTGTAGAAAAAGATTGCCTTAATAGGGAAGAAGACTTTGGGTATTGGCTATTGCACATAGATGCGGATACAGGGGAAGTGGTAAATCCTTTAGGTACTACAAAGGTATGACTTTAGATTACTATCGTATCTTTCTAGTTTTAGTGTGGTTTTTTGCAATGCAAAAAGGCGATTTATCTCCATCCTATTCACTGGATTTTTGTTCTGCATATTTTTTGGAGGGTGGAGTATTATCGTCTAATTTTGAATAAAAAATATATGACCATTCAAATGGCCATATATTGAAAGAAAAGGGAGGGGTTATTTAACTATTATAGATATACCCCATATAAAAGGTTACAAACAAATATTTTTAAAATATCAAAATATAAATATAAATTTTAAATACTAGTACAGTTACTGTTAAATTCTGTTATAATATTCTTAAGGGGTATATTGGGTTTTTTTGGGTAAGATGGATGGAGGATTTGGATGGAGGATTTGAAGGATGGAATTTATAAAGCTTGAATCTGAAAGACAATTCAAGGTAGAACAGATAATGGACAGGCTCAGGATGATAAGTGTGGCAATAGGGTATATATTGACCATTATTTACCACCGAGAGTTAAATTATCAAATCAATTATGTGCTTGTAAATATATTTGGACTGTGCTATTTAGCATATAGCATTTTAAAGCTGGCGCTTTGGGGAAATGTGGAAAAGAGATGGGGCAATAAGAGGCAATATTTCGAAGTGGTCATAGATGTGCTAGCGGTATCGTTTTTTACTTATGCCACCGGGGCAGGCCAGAGTTTTATTAGATATTTCTACATTTTAATTGTGTCTGGTGTAGCCTTGAAATATGGTACAGGTGTTTCCCAATTGATAGCTTTTCTATCAGCGGCAGCTCTCGGAACAGTATTGTTGGTGGCCGAACAAAAACCAAATGCGGAGATTGCTTTGGAGATAATCTTTTTGTTCTTGTTGAGCTGGTTTATAAACAGAATAGTAGAAAGGGATAAATTTTTACGATATAAGATAACCAAGCTTTCTATAACTGATAGACTTACCGGTCTATATAACTATCAATACATTAATGAACAGTGCAAACAGGAAATAGCAAGGGCTAATAGATATAATTATTCATTTTGTATAGCTATGATCGATATAGATGATTTTAAATATATAAACGATAAATATGGTCACCGGGAAGGGGATAAAATAATTAGACAGTTTGGACATATCATTAAGAAAAACTGTAGAAGCAGCGATATAGCTGCCCGCTATGGTGGTGATGAGTTTACTATTATTTTGACAAATACTGATGGACAAGCTGCCTTTAAGATTGTTGAACGGTTGAGAAAGACTGTTGAAGACCAGAAAATCCAGGTAGGAGGAAAGAGCGTCAAGATGAGTATCAGCGCCGGGGTAGCCAACTATCCGCTGGATGCAAAGACCATGGAACAGCTTTTTTTAAAAGCAGATCGAGCCCTTTATAAATCTAAGGCTAATGGGAAAAATAAAGTATATATGGCTATATAGGTTGTTGAATTATATTTGGGTTTAAGAGAAATAATATATCATAATCAAAAGAAAAAAGGAGGCCTATTATGAGGGTTGAAGTAGACCAAGATTTGTGTATAAGCTGTGGGTTGTGTATAGAAACATGTCCAGAGGTTTTTGATTGGAATGAGGAGGAGAAAGCCCAAGCTATTGACGGGGATGTTCCTGAAGAATTAGAGGATGATGCGATGGAAGCGGTAGAAGGATGTCCTACCGATGCCATACAGGAAGTATAATTTACCATCATATTATTATGATGGTTTTTTTATATACAAAAAATTGTGTGTTTATAGATAAATATGGGTATATAATAGATTACAAGCAATTTTTAGGAGGTAGAAAGATGCCGGATCAATCAAGAATTTATGATATTGCAATAATAGGTTGTGGCCCTGCCGGGCTTTCAGCTGCTGTAAATGCTAAGATAAGAAATAAAGATGTGGCTTTGTTTGGGGGAGAATTTTGTAGTCCCAAGATGCATAAAACGCCTAGAGTGGATAATTATCTAGGTTTTTATAAGGAGAAAGGTGAAGAATTGAGGCAAAGATTCATAGCCCATGCTAAAGATATAGGGTTGAAGATAAATAAGTTAAAGGTAGACAACATATATCCGATGGGGAATGAGTTTGGAATAGCGGTAAAGAGCGATATATACAGGGCAAAGGCGGTTATTATAGCTACTGGTTTGGTTGTGCCCAAGCATATCCAGGGTGAACAGGAATTTTTAGGAAGGGGAGTAGGATACTGTGCTACTTGTGATGCTCCACTTTATAAGGGTAAGGATGTGGCTGTTATTTCATATAGCAGCAGCGAGGAAAATGAGGTTAATTTTTTAGCCGAGATATGTAGAAAAGTATATTATATACCTATGTATAAAGATATGGGGAAATTAGATCCTAGGATTGAAGTAGTTATTCAAAAGCCTGACAGTATTTCTGGGGATGAATCGGTGAATAAGCTGATACTGGAAAAGAGAGAGCTGGATGTGGATGGAGTTTTTATACTCAGAGAGCTGATACCTGCTACTCAATTATTGCCTGAGATTGAAATGGACGGGAATCATATAAAAGTAAATAGAGATATGCAGACCAGTGTGCAAGGGATCTATTCGGCCGGTGATTGCACAGGTGTCCCTTATCAGATAGCTAAGGCTGTGGGAGAAGGACAGGTGGCAGCATTGAATTGTGTAAAATACATTGATACCATTGAGTAAAAAGTTGATAAAAAAGTCTTACCTCAAATTTAAATCGGGGTAAGACTTTTTTTATATACACAAATATATAACATGATGAATAGTATATCAATATACAAAATTATATATCAGGAGGAGATAAATCATGGTGAATGCTGCTAAATATAAGGTTATGCCTTCCAAATTCAAGCTGGCGACGGCATATATTCCCTTTCAGTATATGTGCAAACTTTATAGCCCTATGGAAGGGCTGATGAAAGGAACTATTTTTCCCGAATTATATAAACCGTATAAAAAAAAGTAATGGGGGTGTGAAAACGAATGTATTGTTATCCAATGTATCCGTATCCCGGATATTGTAAACCGTATGATGATAAACCATATTGTTATCCCGACTGGTGTGATTATAACAATGCTTACGATGATTATGACAATTGCTACGATGATTATATGGATGATTGTGGTGACATGAACGGGTCTAACGATAAGATAGCAGCCCTTAAAAGCCTGATGGCTATTCAGTTTTCTTTATTAGAATTAAATCTCTATCTGGATACTCATCCTAGAGATATGAGGGCTATCAGGAAGTATAATGAATATCTAGAAGAATATAAAGAAAAGAAAGAAGAATATGAGCAAAAATATGGGCCTATTACAGCACGAACAAAAAGCGGTTGTCCCTGGGAGTATATCAAAGGACCTTGGCCCTGGGATATAGAATACAAGTAAAGGGGGATAGATAGAAATGTGGATTTATGAAAAGAAGTTACAATATCCGGCATATGTTGAAAAAACCGATATCACTATGGCTAAATATCTGATGACCCAATACGGAGGACCGGATAGTGAGCTTTCAGCCGGCATAAGATATCTCAATCAGAGATATACCATGCCTACAGATGAAGCAAAAGCCATATTGACAGATATAGGGACTGAAGAGCTTGCCCACTGGGAGATAATTGGAACATTGATATATAAGCTGTTAAAAGGTGTGCCTGTAAAGATATTGGAACAAGAGGGTTTAGGTTCCCATTATACTCAGCACGGGAGAGCATTATATCCTGCAGATGCTTCCGGCGTGCCTTGGACTGCGTCCTATATCCAAGCTTTAGCGGATCCTATAGCAGATCTGCATGAAGATCTGGCGGCAGAACAAAAAGCTAGAGCCACATACGAGAATTTGATAAACCTTACCAGCGACAGAGGTGTGATAGATACCTTGAGCTTCTTGAGGGAAAGGGAAATAGTGCACTTTCAGAGGTTTGGAGAAGCCCTCCGCATTGTAACTCAATATTTAGAACAAAAGAAATGCTGTTAAAAATGTTCCTCCCATGTTTTTGGGGGGAATATTTTTTATACAAAACATGCATTAATACGGTACAGGTTTAATATTTTTAAATAGGAGCATCAAAAGAACAGGATGATGAACAATGGAAGGGCAGACGTTGGTATATGCAGATATTATAAAACATAAAGCAACCTTCCGGAATGTATTGTTTTCAGGCAGGTCTTGTACACAGCCTTATAATGTATACAGACTAGAGGGTGAAGGTTTAAACAAAATATGCAATGTGGAAAGCTGCAAAATATTTAATACATCCATAAATCCTTCATTGCTCAACAACAATGTCAAGTTAGATTATAGCTATGACATGGCTGTTTTGTACTGTGCCGATACAGATCAAGGCAGTATAGAATATCATACTTTCAACGAAAACAACCATGTAAGCAGTGTGATGCTAGAATTATCTGATATTGTATGCAATCAAGGAGAGCAGAATTATAGGGTAGAGGCCCAATGCGGTAATTTCAAATGGGAGTATGAAATAGAGCATATATATGATCATTGGGTGATAAATATAAAGCTGACTGTGGATGTAGATATAATGATAATCCAAAAGAGCGTTATTGATATAAAATTCCCCTATAATACCCCAGAGTATAATATTACACAGCAAAGATTGAATGAGATTGACCGATATATTTCGACCATATCCAAAAGGCAACAAAAGCTGGAGGAACAGTATGGTTCTATACAAAAAAACATGGAAAATATTCAGACCAATCTTTCAAAAATAGAACAAAAGCTTAAAAGAATAGAATACTACTACAAATTTGCTGACCAGCTTTCCAAACAGAGTGATGATGCGGAAAGTTATTTTTCTCGTGTAGTCAAGGCTATAAAAAACAATATTTATATAGAGTGAATATAGAAACTTAACATTTGCTGTAACAAAATAAAATCCCCTACATAAAATGTATTAAATAAATTGTGGAAGGTTTACCACGGCTATTGTCAATTAAAATGGAAGGGGGTTTTTGTATGACTGAAATGAACGGTATACCGGAAGAAAACAAGGTAGATATTTGGGCTAAGGTAATAATAGCTAAAAATATTCAGAAAGATGAGCCCATATTAGGTGGATATGATGAAGAAGGAAATCCCGACCCATACAATATAGAAGTAGAAGGCTTGAAAAATGACGAATATATAATATGTATAGATGATTTTAAAGTGATCTTTGATCAGGATGAAGTAAAAGAAGATTTTATTTGTACCAGCAAGGTGTTAGTCACAATACCATTCAAGGCATTTTTATGGGTCAGGACTAACGAGGGTTACAGCTGTGTAAGGGTAGAGTGGACCTTCAAAAAAGCTATACCTATTTGTGAATTCATAAAGCTGGATGGCAAGCAGCTTACTCAACAAGAGTTTAAAGATAATGTAGATCAGTCTAAGGTAGTGGTTAAAGATTATCAATTGGAATATGTAAATGTTGTTCCCAAGAGTGCATGTTCCCCTGATGAGCAGATTATAGAGGTTATACTCACAGCCACTGTTATAGATAAACTGGGCAAGTATCAGGACGTAATAGTTTATGGGTGTATACCGGAATGTTAAATGCCGGATTTTAATCTGGAATTCTTTTCAATAAAGTATAAATCAACGGATGCAAGAATAATATGATATCAACAAAAATATAGGTGATGCTATGCAATTCAAAGACTATTTAAGGATAATTAAAAAATGGATAAGAGTTATTCTTTTTATAACAATACTCTCTATTGCCGCTTCGGCTATTTTGAGCTTTTTTATACTGGATAAGATTTATACTGCTTCTACTACCATAATAATCAATAGGAACGATGAAAATATTAGTTTGGGCAATGTAATTACAGATCAGAAAGAGTTAAACACATATATAAATGTAATAAAAAGTGACAGGGTGCTGATAGATGTTATGAGGCAGTTAAATTTTGAGATTCCTATTGAAAAGATGAGGAAAAGGGTGTCTGTGAACCCGGAAGGAGAGACCGGGTTAATAAGGATTAAAGCCGAAAGTGTAAGCCCAAAGATGGCCAGCAGCATCGCTAACACCACTGCCCAGGTTTTTAAAGAACATGCAAACAGAATAATTTATACCGACAATATAAAAATAGTAGATAAAGCTAGAATTCCCGAAATTTATGATAGACCCAATCCTTTTTTGAACATTTTAATTGCCTGTGCAGCAGGGGTTATGTTTGGAACGCTGATTTCTTTTGTTTACGAACACTTAGATAATTCTGTAGAAGACCCTTATGCCCTGCAAAGCAGGTTCAATATTCCCCTAATCGGGATTGTTCCTGATTATTATTTAAAGGGAAAAATATATAGGATAAATCCATTAAGTTTTATGATGAAAAACAACCTCCCCCCGAAAAAGATGCTAACCGATGCGGCAGCTACAGAGGCATTTAAGATTATAAGGACCAATATTTTATCCTTGAGCAGTGCAGGGAATAACAAGGTATTCGTGGTTACCAGCCCTGAAAAGCTGGAAGGCAAAAGCACTATTGCTGTCAATTTAGCTATTGTTATGGCCCAGATCGGCAAGAAAGTGTTGCTGATGGATTGTAATTTCAGAAAGCCTGAATTATGCTCTGTATTCAATATAGCATCCAAAAGAGGTATCACTGATATTTTGAATGAAGCTGTGGAATATAGGGGGTTATACAATATCGTAGATGTACCTAATTTGCACGTAATGCCCAGTGGGACAAAAACCTTTTATCCTTCAGAGCTTTTATTATCAGATAAAATGGCGAATTTGATGGAAAAAGTAAAAGCCGATTATGATGCGGTATTGATAGATACCCCTCCTGCTGTTTTATTCACTGATGCAGCCATACTTTCAAAAAAGGCGGATGCAGTGATAATGGTGGTAAGACATAGAAATACCAATATAGATTTATTTAAAAGGGCCCTGCATCATCTAAAAGCTGTCAACAGCAATATAGTGGGAGTAGTGGTCAATGCCCTATCTGTAGAATACTATGATACATATGATTTCTATAACTGATAAACTCTATAGGGGTGATCGTGATGGGGGCATTTGTATTAGCATTTTTTTGTCTTTTTGTATAACACCTCTTATAATACACTGCTCTAAAAAATACGGCATATTAGATAGACCTGACCAAAGGAAGATTCATAAATATCCTATACCATTGATGGGTGGGTTGGGGATATATATATCTTTTGTATTGACTTCGCTTTTGTTTATTCAAAATTTAGATAAATTAACAGTGGTGATCATGTGTGCAACTTTTATGGTGGTTACCGGAATTTTGGATGATATATATGATATAAAAATATCATATAAATTATTGATTGAAGTAGCTGTCGCATTGGCATTATATTCATTTGGCATAAGGGCAGCTCTTTTTTCGCCTATCATGGACGATATAAATATTTTTACTTTTGTTGATATTGTCTTGAATATATTGTGGGTGATAGGCATAATAAATGCTATAAATTTAATAGATGGGTTGGATGGTCTGGCATCAGGTATCACGATAATTGCTTGTGTTGCTTTTTGTTTTATAGCATCCGGTCAAAACAAGGCTATAGTCAAGACTATGGCATTATTGCTGGCAGCCTCTACAGCCGGATTTATTAAATATAACTATAATCCTGCACTGATATTTTTGGGAGATACAGGAAGTTTGTTTTTAGGCTATATGCTGGCCGTGATATCCATGCTCACCATAGATACAAGTATCAGCTTTGTTTCTCTTTTTACTCCTATACTAATATTATCTATTCCTATTTTTGATACAGGGGTCTCTATATTGAGAAGGGCAATGTGCAAAAAGGGTATTTTTAACCCTGATAAATCTCATATTCACCATAGGCTGATCGGGATGAAATTAGGACATAAAAAGAGTGTTTATATAATCTATTCATTGGCTATTGTTTTTGCATTGCTAGGTATAATAATAAACAAAACAGATTCTCTGTTTTTAGGGGTTGTTGTGATAGGGCTGTTGATTATATTAGGAATTGTTATGGGTATAGATGAAATCCCTAGAAATCATCAACATAAAATTTTTCTTTATATAAACACTATAAAATATTTAAAGCCTATACAAATATTTTATAGGATCAAGCTTATGTTTAGTAAAAAATTATTTATTTTAGGCCGTAGGAATTATTGGATAAATGAAAATCTAACATTTTTTCCGGGATATACGGAATTAGATAAAAAACATTTGAAACTTTTTGATAAATATCAGGATAAGGCTGATGAAATATTGAATAATAGTTTCTGTTTTCTAAATGTGAAAAGGGACTATAGTGATGGTGTGGATTGGCAGGACAAAAGTGTAAGCAAACTTTGGTTGTATAATCTGCATTATCATCAATATATAGAGTGGATGGGTATCGCATATAGGATTACCGGCGAAAACAAATATTTTGAAAAATATTTGGAGATTGTAAATGATTGGATAGACAATAATGAGATAGGACATGGACCGGGATGGGAATCCTATACCCTGTCCCTAAGGATAGTCAGTTGGATCAAATGCTATCATTTATTCAATGTTTTGTTAAAAGAGCGATGCCATTTCAAACAAAAGATGCTGGGGAGTTTATTTGAGCAGGCATCTTTTTTATTCCGAAATATTGAGTATCATCTGCTGGCCAATCATTTATTTGAAAATATAAAAGCATTGATATTTGCAGGGATGTTTTTTGAATGTTCTAGTTCAAAAAGATGGTATAAAAGGGCTTGTAGATTACTGGATAGGCAGATCAAAGAACAGATACTGGATGATGGAGGGCACTTTGAAAGGTCTCCTATGTACCACAATATTGTAATGGGTGGTTTAATAGAATTGGTCCAACTTTTCAGGCTGAACGGCAGACAATATCCCCAAGAAATAGATAGGCGCTTGAGCAAGGCTGTGAATTTTTCTCTCAACATGCTTCACCCTGATAGGGAGATACCGTTGTTTAACGATTCAGCATTGTCAAAAGAATTGCTCTCCATAGAGCTGATACAGGCCGGCAGTGCATTGTACTGTGATGGGGATACAAAGGATATTTCGGGGGTATACAGTACTTTTGTATTTTTGATATTTGGAGACAGAGGCAAAGAAATATGTAATAGCATTTATATACCTGCGTATGATGATAGTATAAAACATTTTAAGCAAAGCGGGTTCTATATAATCAATCAGCGGGATCTGAATGCAAAGCTGTTTATAGATTGCGGCAGTACCTGTCCCGAATATAATCCGGGCCATACACACTGCAACGACCCGTTCGGATTGATGTTTTTAACAAGTTCTTACTTTTTCTAGTATATTTTGGTGTTTCCTAGTTTAGGGGGTAGTCGGGAATAAGTCTACGACTATATTTGGGGTATAGGTAGGTGGGAACAAGTCCATTAGCCCTACTAAAGAATTCAATCTAACTATAAACGAATAGGAATATCATAATATGTGCCTTTGGAAGTCTCACTTATAAATATTTCATATTGTTCGTAGTATTTGATAAACAAATTACATAAATCATTAAAAATAGCATCACTCTCCCATTTTGGATATTGGATGTATAATTCATCTAGGGCTTCTCCATAATCTTTCCAAATAGCTTTTATATACGCATCTCCAAAAGCTACTTCAATAGTATCTACCATTTTTTCTTTAGAATCATTTAAACAATATAAATTACCATGGGCACAAGCTATTTTCTTCAGAATAAAATTTGTATAACTATGAAACTCCATGACAAATTCATTTAATTCTATTTCAATTCTATTGTATCTACTTCGTTGTTTTTGTAACCCATCCTCTGCATTATTACAAGTATCGATGATTTCCATAGCAACTGATTCATCAAAAGGGAATGATTTTGAAGCTATCCTACAGGCAAAATATTCACTCCAGCACTGCCTTGCTAAAATAACTAGTTGTGAATGCAAATCTGCTTTTAGTTCTAAATTATGGATCCATGCTATATCTCTGTTTAAGCTATATTCATGAATATGCCCAAATTCATGAAATAAAGTATTAATAGCCAACTGTCTTGATGATAAAAATAAGTTATATTCTTCTTCCAATTTAAGGTTATCTTTTACGCCTTGTAATTGCTCGTCACCTACTAATGTGAATATTATATTTTTATCAATAACTATGTTATATACTATTTCTTCTCTTTCATTTTTACTAGAAACTACTTGTGCCATCCCTCTTCCATATTCATTTTCAGTAATAAACTCTACATGTCCATTAAGTCGTTGAAAGTCAAACAAGCCTTCTTTGTAGTCTTCTGGAATAATAATTGAATTTAATAATGATAAGTCTAGAGTTTCCTTTAATGTATTATAAATTGAGAAGATTGCTTGAGTATAAGCTTCTATTTGCTGTTTTTCCATAGGCTGCTCTCCAAATGTCTTTGCATTAAATAAGATTTCCATAATCAGCTCCCCCTTTCTACTTGTTCTTTTGAAACACTTCCTTTAAAATTCCTTTCATAGTTTTTTCAAACTTAATCATACTTGAAGTTAAAAAATCTATCATTTGCGGCCAGTCTTCTTCATTAAATACATTTACATCTCT
>JAQVDB010000017.1 GCA_028698525.1 Clostridia bacterium | reverse complement strand
GAAAGATTTAATAGATATTATCAGCCAAAAACAAAATGACAAATTTAATAATAACCTTGTCATACAAGATACAAGTATATATACTCCTCTTGGTAAAATGGGAAATATACTTCAAGGTAATACATCTATCAATAGCTATCTTGTCAATCAGATATCGGAAAAGATAGAGTTTTTAGTTAAAGGCAAAGATACACAAGAGGCAATTATACAGCTCAAGCCACCTTCATTAGGAAAAATTAATATACAGGTTACTTTTGAAAGGGGTGTTTTAACTGCAAGGATAGTGACGCAAAATCAGGAAGTAAAAAATATAATCGAATCTAACTTGCCATTGTTAAAACAAAATTTGGCAGATCAAGGAATGGGAATTTCAAACTTAAGTGTATCGGTAAACACTGGAGATAGCAAGGGATTTGAATACTATAAAGATAAGAGGCAAACAAAAACAAATCTTAAAAGACCGAACATAAAGGATGTATCTGGAAATTCGAGTGCCATAAAAAAATACGACGATTATTTAAATATCGGATACATAAATTATCTTGTATGATAGGGGGTGAAAAATATGAATGTAACAAATATCAGCAACTCATATACTCAACAAACAAGTAAAATAGAAGGCAACAAAAATATTTTAGGGAAAGATGATTTTTTAAAACTTTTAATCGCTCAACTAAAAAACCAAGACCCTTTAAACCCTATTGAGGATAGGGAGTTTATAGCTCAGATGGCGCAGTTTTCAACATTAGAACAGATACAAAACTTAAACAATACTTTCAACATGAATTATGCGGTGAGTATGGTAGGGAAAAAGATTGTAGCCCAAACACAAGACCCGTATAATGGAGCTTTAATAAGGATTGAGGGTATAGTAAATAGTGCTAAAATAACCAATGATGGTTATTATTATGTGGAAGTAGACGGAGTAGATGTCCCTGTTGAAGATATAAAACAAGTGATAAATCAGGGTGATGAGTCCGATGCATGATAAAACATATATAAAACCCAATATAATAACTACAGGGAAAACTTTTATACATAAAACTTATAAAGATAAAAGCAAGTCGGCTGACACATCATTTAAAGACATATTAAAACAATTATCTTCGTCTAATAAAGAAGGGATAAAGTTTTCCAAGCATTCCATCGAAAGGATGAATATGAGACAGATAAAGTTAACCCGTAGCGATATAGACAAGATAGAAAATGCGGTAAATAAAGCGAAAAACAAGGGTGTTAGTGATTCACTTATAATCATGCAGGATAAGGCTTTCATAGTGAGTGTAAAAAACCATACTGTAATAACAGTGATTGATAAAGACAATTTAAAGGAAAATATTATTACAAATATTGATGGAGCCGTTATAGTCTAGCCGGACCTCTTTTGAGGAGGCTGATAATTCCTGAATGAACGAAGGAATTTAGCGGTTCAAAAAAAGGAGGCATTTTTGTTATGATGAGATCTATGTTTTCTGGTGTATCTGGTCTTAGAGCCCATCAGCTGATGATGGATGTCATAGGCAATAACATTGCAAATGTAAATACTGTAGCATACAAGTCCAGCAGGGTAACTTTTCAAGAGATGTATAATCAAATGTTAAAGCCAGCAGCTGCTCCTTCACAGGCTGGAGGAAGAATGGGACGGGGAGGAATAAACCCTCAACAAGTTGGGCTAGGGGTCAGCACAGGTTCCGTTGATGTTATACACGGTGGCACCAGTGTGCAGAGGACTGATGTTGCAACAGACCTAGCTATAGAAGGGGAAGGATTTTTTGTAGTATCTGATGGGACAAGCATAAAGTATACACGGGCAGGAAATTTCAGAAAAGACAGTTTTGGCAACCTGACTACAGCTAACGGACACTATGTTCTAGGTTGGATGGGAGAAGACGGTGTAGTGGATACATCAGGTGCCTTACAGGCAATAAACATGACTAACATAAGAATGAATGGGAAGGCCACGGATAGGATAGTCTTTGAGGGAAATCTGGATTCTGATTTGCCAAAGGACAATGAGGTGGATTATGATGTGTTGGTGTATGATAGTTTAGGAGGACAGCACCAGATAACTTTTCATTTTAAAAAAGTAGATACTTCTAACAATATATGGTCATGGACTGTGAGCAGTGATGATCCTGATTTGGCAGTAGGAACACCGACACAGAGTTTTGTATATGAAGGGGTAAATATAGATGATGCACATGGGTATCTTGTTTTTGATGGATCCACCGGAAAACTCCAAGGTGATAAAGGACAGGTGCCTAACATTGTATTGAGTCTTGATCCTGATAAAACAGGAGCAGAGGATATAATTATTAATACTGAAAATATACTTTTTTCCCCTGATAAATTCACACAGACTTCGTCAAATACTACTGTAAAGGTAAATGAAATAGGAGGCTATCCTCCAGGAGACCTAGAGAATGTGGAAATTGATGCTATGGGAAGATTGATTGGGATGTTTACTAATGGAATGCAGCAACATTTTGGAACTATTGCATTAGCTAGGTTTTCTAACCCATCAGGCCTTTCTAAAGTAGGGGAAAACATGTTCCAGAACTCTACTAACTCTGGGAATCCCATCGTTGGTGTTCCAGGTGTGGATGGAAGAGGAGTGTTAAATACAAAGGCTTTAGAGATGTCCAATGTGGATCTTTCACGTGAATTTACAGATATGATAATTGCTCAAAGAGGATTCCAAGCCAACTCAAGGATAATAACGACCTCTGATGAAATGCTTCAAGAGCTTGTAAACCTCAAAAGATAATCTGTTTTAGAAAGAATCGGAATACAAACATTGTAAAACAAGTTTGTATTCCGATATAAATGGAAGTGATTGATATTATCAAATTAAAAAGACTGAATGGAAAAGAATTTGTTGTCAATGCAGAGATGATAGAATTCATGGAAGAAACCCCTGATACTGTTATAAGCTTAAATACTGGCAATAAAGTCATAGTTGCTGAAAAAATAGATGAAGTAATCAAAAAAGTAATAGAATATAAGAAAAAAATATATAAATAACGGGTCTGTATTTTGCGAGGTGTAATGAATGGACTTTTCAACTTTACTTGGACTTATCTGTGGTATATTGCTTATTGCCCTAGGAATAACACAAAATGGCAGTGCTTTATCTGAATTCATACATGGACCATCGATGCTAATAGTGTTCGGTGGTGTTATAGGTGCTGTTTTCATAAACTATCCTATAGAAAAAGTAGTCAATGTGGTTAAGCTTACAAAAAATGTTTTTATAAAAAAAGATAACGATACTAAAAAAATAATTGATAGAATTATTGTGCTTGCAAATATTGCACGTAAAGAAGGCTTGCTTGCATTAGAAGAAGAAGCATTCGAAGTAAATGATGAATTTCTTAAAAAAGGTATTCTTTTAATCGTTGATGGTACAGATCCGATATTAGTAAAAAATATACTGGAAACTGAATTAGACTACATTGAGTTTAGGCATAGTGAAGGCCAGGGAATGTTTGAAGCAATGGCAGGTTATGCTCCTGGTTTTGGAATGATTGGTACTTTAATAGGCCTTATAGCCATGCTCAAGAATTTAAATGATCCCGATACCATCGGCCCTAGCATGGCAGTGGCCTTGGTAACGACATTTTATGGTTCTATTTTAGCAAATCTTTTCTTTACGCCTATAGCTGGGAAGTTAAGAGTCAGAAGTGATGAGGAGCTCTTATCTAAACAGATGATAATTGAAGGAATTTTGTCTATTCAGGCAGGGGAAAATCCCAGGATAATAGAAGAAAAACTGAAGGCTTTTTTGGCAGAGAGCATTAAAAAAGGTACAACTGACCCAAAAGACGATTTACAAGATGGTAATGAGGGTTTTAAAGATGAGTAGATTAAATAAGAGAAAAAAAAACAATACCCAGTCATGGCTGGTAACCTATAGTGATCTAGTAACTCTTTTACTTACATTTTTCGTTTTGTTGTTTTCATTTTCTTCTATTGATGCAGTAAAATGGAAGGCTATAGTACAGTCATTGACTGGAAACATTGGCGTGTTGGAAGAAGGCAAAACTTTAGATGAAGGAGAAATGGTGAATCAAGGACAAGTAGATGATCAAATAGCTAAAGAAGCAGATGAGCAGGATGTGAAGTTCAATAAGTTATATGAGGACATAAAAAAATATATGGATACTAAAGATCTAGACGTTACAGTATCTATGTCGGAACAGAAAAATGAAATTTTGATCAGGTTTAAGGATAATGTTTTATTTGATTCTGCAAAGGCAATCCTTAAGCAGGATGCAAAAGAAATATTGGATAATATAGCTGACGGAATATATAAATTTCAAGGTGATATAAACTTAGTAAGGGTAGAGGGTCATACTGACAATTTACCTATAAATACCAAGTTTTTCCCGTCTAACTGGGAATTATCTACTGCTAGAGCAGTTAAGGTTGTGAGATATTTTGTAGAAAACAGCAGTATAAGACCAGATATTTTTTCTCCATCAGGATATGGAGAGTATAGGCCGGTTGCAAGTAACAAGACTGTAAAAGGAAGGGCAAAAAATAGAAGGGTAGATATAGTAATAGTTAGAACAGAATAAAGGTGATCTAAAGATGGCTAAAAAGGTGTTTTATGTTATTATGAGTATATTGGTTATAGGAATATTGATCATAGCATCATTGTTTTTGATCAATTTTATAGATGTAAAAGCGGACAAGCAAGAGAAGGTAGAAACTTATTGTTACGATATTCCGGATAGTTTTGTTACAAACTTGCTTGATAGTCAAAGATTCATAAAAGTTAAGGTAAGTATACAAGTTACCGATAATGATTTACTTAGGGAAATTGATGATCAGAGCGCAAAAGTAAAAGATAATATAATTTATATTTTGAGAAATAAGAAGGAGGAAGATTTTAACAAGAGTGACATTCAATTAACGCTGAAAAATGAGATATTGTCTAGATTGAAAGAAGTCTTTGAAACTGATAAAATTACAGATATTTACTTTAGTGAATTTGTACTGCAGTAAGGGGGAGGGAAATTTGTCTGATATACTATCTCAAAATGAAATAGATGAATTAATCGATTTGTTGGATAGCGGCCAAGTTGACCTTTCCGACATAGAGCAAAATGAGAATAATAAAAAAGTTAAAGTTTACGATTTTAGAAGACCAAACAAATTTGCAAAAGATCAGTTGAGGACTCTGCAAATAATACACGAAAACCTTTCCAGGCTCTTGTCCTCTTATTTGTCAGGTTATTTACGTACATATTGTGAGATGAACGTGGCTTCAGTTGAGGAACTGACATATTATGAATTTATTAATTCTATGCCTGACCCTGTTGTGTTATCTATAATAGATATGTTGAATGGAATAATGATATTTGAGATTCCTCCTAATCTTTCCTATATGATTATAGACAGAGTTTTAGGTGGTCCGGGAAAAGAGATGGATGAGATCAGAGGCTTTACTGATATCGAAATAACTATTTTACGTAAGTTGATTTTAAAAATTCTTGATTTTAAAAAGGAGGCTTGGGAAAATGTAGTAGAGATAGATCCTAAGCTGGAAAAGATAGAGACAAATTCACAATTTGCACAAATAATATCTCCTAACGAAACTATTGCACTTATTACGGTGGACTCTAAGATAGCTGATGTAGAGGGAATAATAAATGTTTGTATTCCACATGTGACTGTTGAGCCCATCAAAGAAAAACTAAGTACTAGATATTGGTTTTCTTCACAGAAGCCATCTGATGTTGGACAATATGGTGAAGAGTTAAAGAAAGAATTAAAAAACGTAAGGACAACAATAAGAGCTTTGTTAGGTTCAACAGAAATTACTTTGGAGGAGCTAATGGAACTAGAAGAGGGAGATGTAATCAAGCTGAACTCGAGAGTCAGAGAACCTGTAATTGTACAAGTTGGAAAAAGAAATAAATTCAAAGGCTATATAGGCAAAAAAAATAATAATGCTGCAGTCAAGATAGCCGAAAATTTATACGAGGAGGATGAAACTTCATGAGCGACTTATTAACACAAGAAGAAATAGACGCCCTTTTAAACGGAAACAATTCTGAAAAAGAACCCCCTCTTCTAACGAATGAAGAAATAGATGCTCTAGGAGAGATTGGCAATATAAGCATGGGAACTTCTGCAACAACATTATCTACTTTACTTGGGAAAAAAGTTACCATAACAACCCCTAGAGTCGAAATAACATCTTTAAGGAAGCTTATTGAAGAATATCCTATACCCTTTATTGCAGTAAGAGTAAAATATACAAAAGGTTTGGAAGGAATAAACCTTTTGATAATAAAGGAGGAGGATGTAAAGATTATTACAGATCTTATGATGGGAGGGGATGGCACCAATATAGATGAGGAAATAAATGATTTTCATTTAAGTGCCATTGCAGAAGCTATGAACCAGATGATAGGTTCTGCTGCAACGTCTTTATCATCCATGTTAAAAAAAGATATAAATATTTCGCCGCCCAATGCCTTTGAGTTCAAATTCGATGCAGACCTTAGAAAATATTTTACTGATGATCAAAAAATAATAAAAACTGCGTTCAATATGAAAGTAGATACGCTGATAGATAGTGAAATAATGCAGTTGTTAGATTTGGATTTTGGTCGAGAGATGAGCCGAGGGCTGCTGATCGCAGAGGATGAAGAAAAAGAAGAGCAGGTTCAAGATCAGCTAGAAGAAACGGAAAAACCTGATATGCAAGACAAAAAAGATGATGGAACTGATAAAGCAACAAAAAAAGTTGTAAACGTAAGTCCTGTAGAATTACAGGAATTTGATAATGAAAACGCCGTCAACCAGACGAATAAAATTGAACTATTATATGATATCCCGCTGAATGTTACTGTGCAATTAGGTAAAACACAAAAGACCATAAAGGAAATACTACAGATGTCTCCTGGTTCTGTTGTAGAGCTGGATAGACTTGCAGGAGAGCCTGTAGATGTATTGATTAACGGTAAAATAGTAGCAAAAGGCGAAGTGGTAGTAATAGATGAGAATTTTGGTGTCAGACTGATTGATATAATCAATAGGAAAAACAGGATTAAACTATGATTTACAGGAGGAATTTTTATGGCTAAAAACATTTTGATTGTAGATGATGCAGCTTTTATGAGGATGATGTTAAAAGATATTCTCGCAAAAAATGGATATGATGTAGTAGGAGAAGCAGAAAACGGCGCCAAGGCTTTTGATAAGTATAAAGAGCTTGAACCTGATCTTGTGATAATGGATATCACCATGCCGGAAGTTGATGGAATACAGGCAGTAAAAGATATTATGAATTATGATAAAAATGCCAGCATAATAATGTGTTCTGCTATGGGTCAGCAAGCTATGGTTATAGAGTCTATACAAGCAGGAGCAAAGGATTTTATAGTAAAACCATTTCAGGCCGAAAGAGTAATTGAGGCTGTAAAAAAAGTAATCGGATGAAAGGAACAATGATGGTATTACTTCTTTTAAGAGAAAACTCTACATTGAAGCTTGTTTTTACCACGATAGGTATGGGTCTAGCCTTTATACTTATCATAATTGCTGCTTATTATACAACAAAATTTATAGCTACAAAATCAACCAACATAACAAAAAGCAAGCATATAAATATTATTGAACGTATGCCATTATCGAAAGATAAATGGCTGTTCCTTATTGAGATAAATAAAGAGATATTCTTGTTAGGAGTGACAACTAATAATATAAATATAATACATAGTTTCAGTGCTGATGAGTTAGAAAAAATTTGCGATGATCAAAACAATTTTAAACAGCAGACACCATTTAGTAAATACATGGACATATTTATGCATAAAAACAAACAAAGAAAAGAAGATCTGACGGATGACTTTAGCATCCAAGATATAAAAAGAAGGCTGGATAAAATCAGGCATCAAAGTTGAGGAGATAGGATATTCATGAATACTAGTAGGCGTTATAGATTTTTAATTATAATATTTGCAGTTTTGATATTATGCAGCTTAAATTATGTTACAGCAAGGGCTGAACCTCTGCCTATCCCTAAAATAGGAGTGAATGTTGAACCAGCCGAAACGCCAGAAGATGTAGGTGTGAGTTTACAAATTATCTTCCTATTAACTATCCTAACATTAGCACCCTCAATCCTTATGATGATGACGTCTTTTACAAGGATAATAATTGTGTTGGGATTTATAAGGAACGCACTAGGCACACAGCAGATGCCACCCAATCAGGTATTGATAGGATTAGCACTTTTTTTAACTTTTTTTATAATGTCACCTATATATAGCGAAATAAATGAAAATGCCATACAGCCATATATGAATCAAGACATAACTCAAGAGCAAGCAATCGAAAATGCACAAAAGCCTATAAGGGAGTTTATGGTTAAACAAACCAGAAAAAAAGATTTACAATTATTTGTAGAGCTATCTAACAATGACGAGATAGAGAGTATCGATGCTTTGCCTATGAGTACATTGATTCCAGCTTTTATGATAAGCGAGTTAAAGACTGCTTTTCAGATAGGTTTTTTAATTTTCATACCTTTTATAATTATTGATATGGTAGTTGCCAGCACATTAATGTCCATGGGTATGATGATGCTTCCGCCGGTACTGATATCATTGCCTTTCAAGATATTATTATTTGTGATGGTGGACGGTTGGCATTTAATTTCCAGAACAATTGTTACCGGGTTTAGATAAAAAGGGGGTTAAACTATTGTCGCAAGCTGAAGTAATAAGAATTACGCAAAATGCCTTGTATACAATAATAATAATTTCTGCACCGATGATAGGATTTGGTCTCATAGTAGGATTGATTGTATCTATATTTCAGGCGGTAACTCAGATACATGAACAAACTCTTGTTTTTATACCTAAGATACTAGCTGTGATGGCTGCAATGGTAATTTTTGGGCCTTGGATGTTGAGCAAGTTAATCAAATTTACTACAGATTTATTTATGAATATAAATAATTTTATAAAGTAGTCGAGAGAATATGGATACATTATTAAGCAGTTATTCGTTGAATTTGAGTGGGTTCCTGTTAGTGCTAGTTAGGATGTCGGGTATTTTTATATTATCACCTATTTTTGGTGGTCGGTCATTACCTACATATTTTAAAATTGGAATAGCCTTTTTTTGTTCTTTGATAGTTCTGAATACGATTGATGTTAAGGCAGTCCATGACATCAGCAATATTTATATATGGGCATTGATGGTGGCGAAAGAATTACTTATAGGATTGACAATTGGTTATGTGACTGCATTGTTTTTTTCAGCCTTTTTCATTGCAGGTCAAATTATTGATACTCAAATTGGTTTTGGAATAGTAAATGTAATCGATCCTCAGAACAATATACAGGTGCCTATTGTGGGGAATTTATACAATATAATAGCTTTGTTGGTGTTTTTTGCGTTGAATGGTCATCATATCTTGATAAAAGCTTTGTTTGATTCATATAAATATATACCATTAGGCCAAGCTATGCTGGACGTCAATACAGCACACGATATTATAGATATATTTAGTCATGTTTTGATAATAAGTGTAAAAATAAGTTTACCTGTTGTAGCTGTAACTTTATTAGTTGATGTTGCTATGGGCATATTCGCCAGAACGATACCTCAGATGAATGTTTTTATACTTGGTATTCCAGCAAAGATAATTTTAGGCCTTATAGTGATATTGCTTTTCATCCCATTTTTTGTATATTTTTTGGATGGAGTGTTCGGGCAAATGCTTAACGATTTAGGGAATGTGATAAAGAGGATGATTCCGGGATGAAAAAAGACTCTAATATCAGAATAGATTTGCAGTTATTTGCTGAAGAGGAGAAAACAGAAAAGGCAACACCTAAAAAAAGGAGAGAGGCACGAAGCGAAGGACAGGTCATAAGAAGCAATGATTTAAATTCAGCTTTTTTATTGTTATTTTTCTTTGCAATATTGAGCCTATTTATATCAATTACAGCGGATACATTGAAAGAATATTCAAGAGAAATATTCCAAATCGGCAAAGATCTCGATGATATATATACTATTACGGGCATTAGAGATGTGATGTTGGTTTCCTTTAAAACCTGGGGCGTTGCCGTATTACCTTATATGGCCACAGCTTTTTTAACAGGGTTGATTTTAAACTATGCACAGGTAGGTTTTTTACTGACAGCGAAACCACTTACACCTAACTTAAATAGGTTAAATCCCATTGAAGGGTTTAAACGTATATTTTCAAAAAAAGCATTTGTTGAATTGTTAAAAGCGCTCGTCAAGCTAACTGCGATACTTTATATCGTTTATTCTGAACTATTGAAAAACTATCAGGATATACCTAATTTAGTAAATTTAAGCATATATGATGCTTTGATATTTATAAAGGAAAATGCGGTTAAAATAGGAATTAAGGCTGCTGCTGTTATAATTGCAATAGCTATATTTGATTATTTCTTTCAATGGATGGAATATGAGAAATCTATAAAGATGACAAAGTATGAAGTAAAACAAGAACTAAAACAAACAGAAGGGGATCCGTATATAAAGTCAAAGATAAGAGAAAGACAGAGGGAAATAGGGTTGAAAAGAATGATGCAGGAGATTCCCAAGGCTGATGTGATAATAACAAACCCTACTCACTATGCTGTTGCACTAAAATATGATCCGGAGTCTTACACTGCTCCGGTAGTGGTAGCAAAAGGTAAAGATAATATTGCGAGAAAGATAAAAGAAGTTGCAAAGAGTAATAATGTATCAATAATTGAAAACAAAATGCTTGCTAGAGAGTTATATAATACCGTAGAGATAGGGAGTGAAATTCCTCCTGAATTGTACAAAGCTGTAGCTGAAATTCTTGCATATATATATGGTTTAAAAAATGGTAAGTTGTAGGATTTTGAGGTGTTAAATTATGAAGTTTGGCGATATAATAATTTCTGTCGTAATTGTATTTATCATATTATTAATAATCATTCCACTTAATTCTGTCATTATGGATATATTGATAACCTTTAATATGTCCATTGCATTGATGATATTATTACTCACATTATACATTAAAGAACCGTTGGAATTTTCTGTTTTTCCTTCGCTACTACTTATTACCACTTTGTTTAGACTTGCTTTAAATATTTCTTCAACAAGACTCATATTGAGAGATGGTTTTGCCGGGGGTGTAATAGAGACTTTTGGGAGTTTTGTTATCGGGGATAATATAATAGTTGGCTTTGTAATCTTTCTGATAATTATAATAGTACAATTTATAGTTATAACAAAAGGGGCTGAACGTGTAGCCGAAGTAGCGGCTAGGTTTACATTAGATGCGATGCCTGGAAAGCAAATGGCTATAGATGCAGACTTAAATGCAGGCTTGATAGACGATATAGAAGCTAAAAAACGCAGAAAGGACATACAAAGAGAGGCGGATTTCTATGGTTCCATGGATGGTGCCAGCAAATTTGTCAAAGGGGATGCTGTAGTTGGAATAATAATTACTTTGATCAATATCATAGGCGGTGCGATCATAGGAAGCATGTCTGGAGACGGGCTGACTATTGCAGAGATATTCGACAAGTATACACGCTTGACAGTAGGTGATGGATTGGTGAGCCAGCTGCCTGCACTATTAATTTCAACAGCAACTGGTATTATCGTAACCAGAGCAGCTTCTGATTCCAACATGAGTCAAGATGTAATAAAACAAATGATGTCTCAGCCTTTGGTGCTGATAATATCGGGGGCATTGTTGTTTATTATAGGCAGTATAAAAGGATTACCCCATATCCCCATCTATATTATTGCTGCACTGATGATATATATGGGGATCACTTTAAATAAAAACATAAAAATAGCAGAGACAGAAATGCAACAAGTAGAGCAAAAAGAAAAGGCTGATGAAATGAAGAAACCTGAAAATGTTATGTCTCTGTTAAAAGTGGATCCAATAGAATTAGAGTTTGGATATAGTATAATTCCTCTTGCAGACAGCAGACAAGGGGGAGATTTATTAGATAGGGTGGTTATGATAAGGCGTCAATGTGCAGTAGATATGGGGTTAATAGTACCTGTAATCAGATTACGCGACAATATACAATTGGACCCTAATGAATATCTAATAAAAATAAAGGGTATAGAAGTAGCACGGGGTGAGGTGATGATTGACCGATACCTTGCTATGAGTCCAGGTAATTTAGAAGAAATAAATGGTATAGATACTATAGAACCAGCCTTTAATCTTCCAGCTAAGTGGATAGAAGAGAAAGATAGGGAAAAAGCGGAGATATTAGGATATACAGTTGTTGATCCACCTTCTGTAATATCTACTCACTTGACTGAAATACTGAAAAGACACGCCCATGAATTGATAGGAAGACAAGAAGTGAGTAATTTAATTGATAATGTGAGAGAAACTCATCCTTCACTGGTGGAAGAACTTGTTCCAAAACTATTAAGCCTTGGGGAGATACAGAAGGTACTTGCTAACTTGCTCCGGGAGAAAGTACCGATAAGGGATATAGTTACTATACTTGAAACCCTTGCTGATTATGCACCGATTACGAAGGATGTGGATATGCTAACAGAATATGTTAGGCAGAGCTTGAGCAGATATATCACTAAAAATTTTATTGATAGTAAAACTGCAGAGGTAATTACATTAAACCCTGCAATAGAACAGCAAATAATGGATAATATAAAGCAAACTGAACATGGGTCTTATCTTTCAATGGATCCTGAAATCACACAAAAGATTATCGATAATTTGGCTGAACAAATTGAAAGACTTAATACTTTATCCGGAATCCCTATAATTTTAACTTCTCCGATAGTAAGGATTTATTTTAAAAAAATCATAGAACAAGTATATCCGGAATTAACTGTCTTGTCTTATAATGAAATTGAGCCCGGTATAGAAATCAAAGCAGTAGGGATGGTGAACATTTGAAATGAGAATTAAAAGGTATCTTGCTAAAACTAATAAAGAAGCACTGGAAAAAGTGAAAAAGGAACTGGGGAATGATGCAATCATTCTAAATACGCGTAAAATAAAGACCGGTGGTTTTTTAGGCTTTTTTTCTAAACCTTGGGTGGAAATCCTTGCTGCCGTAGACCAATCCGCAGCTGCAAATCCTGCAAAAAATGCCAGGTTAGATGAGATTGAGAAGAAATTGTACCAAATAGATAACAGAATAAGCCAATATGATAAACCTACTATTCAACATAATAAGGATGAAATATATAAAAAGCTGATTAGCAATGAAGTAGAAAAGCATATTGCTGAATCTTTAATAGCCCAAGCGGAAAGCATGCCGGGGGATAGGGAAGAAAGCATTAAAAAAGTTATTAATTCATATTTAAAATATCAATCTGGATTTTTGCCTGCGGATAAAAATATTTGTCTATTTTTAGGACCGACAGGAGTTGGAAAAACAACTACATTGGCCAAGCTGGCAGCAATATATTCTATAAAATATAAAAAAAGTGTTGGATTGATTACAGCTGATACTTATAGAATAGCAGCAGTACAGCAGTTAAAGACCTATGCAGATATAATGGGACTCCCACTAGAAGTAGTCTATTCTCCGCAGGAGATGGAAAAAGCGGTAAAAAAGTACAATGGTAAAGAAATAATTATGATCGATACAGCAGGTAAAAATATGAATAAACAAGAAAATATAATGGAAATAAATAATTTGATTGCTGCTAGTGGAGCAAATGAAATTTTCCTAGTGTTAAGCTGTGTAACTAGGTTTTCCAGCATTAAAAATTTATTGCAAAGTTATAATTTTATAGATGATTATAAAGTTATATTTACTAAGCTAGACGAGACAGAGAAGCATGGAATAATATTCAACACTTGTTATATAAGCTCACATCCTTTGAGATATATTGCTACCGGTCAAAATGTGCCTGATGATATAGAGTTGTTTAATCCGGAAAAACTTATAGATAGTTTGTTGAGGTAATAGCATATGAAGGATCAAGCGCAAGGATTAAGAGAGATATTTAAAGATGATAATACAGAAAAAGGATGCAGGATAATAGCTATAACAAGTGGAAAAGGAGGAGTAGGTAAAACAAATTTCACAGTCAATATGGCCATTAAATTAAGTCAACTCGGATATAGGACTGTAATTGTTGATGCAGATATAGGTTTGGCCAACATAGATGTTTTACTGGGCATAATCCCTAAATACAATTTAACCGACTTATTATTTAAGAATAAAAGTGCAAAAGAAATTATATATGAAGGACCTGAAGGTATAAAGTTAATATTTGGAGGATCGGGTATAGAAGAGCTTATAGATCCTGACATAGACAATGTGAAAAATCTTGTAAATGGTATAGAACAGCTGGAGAATATTGCAGATATAATATTGATCGATACCGGTGCAGGTATATCAGAAATAGTTTTAACATTTCTCAATGCTTCTGATCAAATTATATTGCTCACTACCCCTGAACCAACTTCTGTCACCGATGCATATGCAATGGTGAAAGTTTTGTCTAATCATAATTATGACAGATCTATAAATCTAGTAGTAAATAGAGCTACTAATTCCCTTGAAGCAAGAAATGTATTAGATCAATTCTGCAATGTGGTTAATCGGTTTTTAAATGTAAAGCTAGAAAAGTTGGGCTATGTTATGAATGACGATTATGTATGTAAGGCGGTTAAGAAACAACAGCCTTTTTCGCTAGTTTATCCTAATTGCAATGCTTCAAAATGCATTGATTTGATAGCCCGTAATTTAGTTAATAGAAAACTAAAACAACAAGATAGCATAAGCAGTATAAAAGCATTCTTTAGCAAGCTATTAAAAACAAATAAAGGGTGGTAGGTTTTTGACAATGTATGACAAACCTAAAATTGGCGAAAAGATAGAAATTCTTCCTTTGACTACATTGAATAAAAAACAGAATAGTTATTTTAGTAGGGTAGAAGATGTTGATGAGCAACAAAATTATGTTATAACCCAACCGATATTATCTAGAAAGCCGCTACACTTAAAAATAGACCAAAAGTTAAAGCTGATATATTATAGCCAGCGCGGGCAATTATATTTTTTTTGCCGAGTAATAGAAATTATAAATAAAAAAGGGCTGGTTTTATATAAATTAAAAAGTGATAGCCCAGTAGGGAGAATACAAAGAAGGAAGTTCTTTAGATTGGATGTTAACTTAAAAGTAGAAGTTTTTTCAGAGGATAAACAATTTATAAAATCAGCAGTTGCTAAAGATATAAGCGGAGGCGGTATAAGGGTTGTATCAAACCAAAAGTTTGATCAAGATAGCATAGTTTTTTGTGATATAAAGACAGAGCATTTGAATGGTGAATTGATTAAGGGAAAAGTAATTCGTTCCAACAAAATCGATGACCATTATTATGAGACTGCTTTTAAATTTATAGATATTGATACAACAAAAAGAGAAAGCATAATAAAGTTTATATTTGAGATGCAAAGAAAATTGTTGGAAAAGGGGTTTTAATATGAGTGATAAATATCTTGAAATGTTTATTCAGGAATCACGAGAAAACTTGGATCGTATCAATGATTGCTTGTTAGTATTGGAAAAACAGCCTGACCATAAAGATATAGTAGATGAAGTGTTTAGGGCGGCACACACTTTAAAAGGAATGGCAGGTTCTATGCAGTTTAAAGAGATGAATAAGCTGACACATTCAATGGAAAATGTGCTGGATAATATAAGAAATGGCAGTGTGAAGGTAGATGACGCTCTTATAGATTTGCTGTTTGATTGTCTTGATTTATTGGAAACTCATTTAAATAGCATCATCAACAATAGCACAGAAGTCAAAAATGATAATAAATTATTGGGGAGATTAGATGCAGTAATTAAATCGAAAGGCAATGATATAGATGACAATATAGATGATTTAGATATGGATTTAGATGATTATCAGACTTCAGTTTTAGAAAAAGCAATTGAACAAGGCATGGATTGCTATAGATTAAAAATCACTATTGAAAAAGATTGTAAGTTAAAAGCTGCAAGGGCTTATTTAATATTCAAAAACATAGAAAAATACAGCCAGACAATAAAAACAGTCCCTGATACAGAAGAAATTGAAAAAGGCAACTATAAGCAGGATTTATATTTATGGATAATTGTAGATAAAGACTTTACTGCTAAAGAGATAAAGAACCAAATTATCAACATTTCAGAGATAGAAAATGTAGATATAGTTCAAATAAAAAAGGAAGAATTAATTAAAAATGAAAGGATAAAAACCGAAAAAAACTCAGGAAAAAGCAGAGATAACAAAATTAATATAAGCAATACTATAAGGGTAGACATAAGCAGGTTAGACGCAATCATGAACCAGGTCAGCGAATTGATAATTGTGAAAAATAGGATAGAAGAGTTGACTAGTAGAGGTGACACAATATCAGATACCATAGAAAGATTAGGAAATCTTACTGCCGTAATGCATGATTCAGTGATGAAATTGAGAATGGTCCCTCTTAATGTAGTTTTCAATAGATTTCCCAGAACAGTGAGAGATTTATCTAAAAAAACCGGTAAAAAGGTGGAGCTTATTATAGAGGGTGCTGATACTGAAGTAGATAAAACAATTGCTGATTCTATTAGTGAACCCTTGATACATATAATAAGAAATTCAATAGATCATGGAATTGAATCTTCAGATAAACGCTCTAAATTAGGCAAAGACGAGGTTGGCAAAATTAAAATAGATGCCTTCTATGAGGGGAATGATGTAGTGATACAGGTCAGTGATGATGGCGGAGGAATAGAAACTGAAAATGTCTTAAAAAAAGCAATACAAAAAGGATTGATAGAAAAATCCGATGCCCAAACCCTCACAAAACATCAGATTGTTGATATGTTATTTGCACCAGGATTTAGCACATCGGATGAGGTATCTGACATATCAGGCAGAGGCGTAGGGTTAGACGTTGTAAAATCTAAAATTGAAACACTAGGAGGAAATGTAGAAGTTGAAAGCATAGATAATGCAGGTACTCAATTTACAATACGCTTGCCATTAACTTTGGCTATTATCCAAGCTTTATTGATAAACCAAGGCAATCAGAAATATGCAATTCCATTAAACTCTGTAAAGGAAATAGTAGCAATTAAAGCCAGTGATGTGAAAAACATTAATAATACAGATGTATTTTCATTAAGAGGCAGGTTGATCCCTATGAGATATGTTGATAGATTATTGGGTATAGATGATACAGTGTACGATGATGAGATGATAGCGTTAGTTGTTAAGAAAAACAAAAAGTTATACGGACTTGTAATAAGCGAATTGCTTCAAGAACAGGAAATTGTAGTAAAATCAATAGGAAACTATCTTTCAAAGCTAAAAATCTTTTCAGGTGCTACTATTTTAGGCGATGGAAAACCGGCATTAATTTTGGATACAAATTATTTATGTTAGGGGGTTGACAGATGGATACAAAAAAAGTTTTTCTAACTTTTAAGCTTCAGTCAGGCAGTTATGCAATCGATGTAGATAATGTAATATCTATTGAAAGGGTAACTGAATTTACAAAAGTACCTCATGCACCATATTATGTAGAAGGAATTATCAACTTGAGGGGCAATATATTGCCCATAATTGATTTGAATTGCAAAATTTCGAATTGCAAAACAAAATATCAACATGATACTAGGATTTTGGTTATTGAGATAAAGGACGAAAATTTTGGATTTATAGTGGATAAAGCTGAACAAGTGTTAGAAGTTGATCAGCAAGATGTTCAAGCATCAGATCAACTTTTTGATGACCAAAAAAATATCCGAGGGATAATAAAGCAGGACAATCAGTTATTTCAGATTTTGGATGAAAAAACTTTAATTGATGATAACACCTATAAAAAATCAGAAGAGGTGTAGATAATGAGTTTTAGAACAGAAGAGCTAAACTATATGCTGATGGATATACTGAAAGAAATAGGCAATATAGGTTCTGGCAATGCGGCTACTTCATTGTCTAAAATGGTAAATAAAAGGATAGATATGAGTGTGCCTGAAGTAAAAGTATTGGATTTTAAAGATGCAGTACAGTCCATCGGGGAAGAAGAAGAACCGGTTACCGGCATATATATGGATATATTTGGGGACATAAAAGGAAGCATCTTGTTCATATTGAGCATGGATTCAACAGATAAAATTATTGATGCTTTATTCGATGGAAAAATTGACAAGGTTGACATTTCTGAAAAAATGTATAAATCAGCATTGTCTGAACTAGGAAATATTATTTGTTCATCATATATAACTGCTATTTCTGCTTTTACTTCTCTAAAAATAAAAATCAGCATTCCATCTATTTCTTTTGATATGGCTGGAGCCATATTAAGCGTACCTTTGATCAAGTTAGGCGCTATCAGCGATAAAGCATTATTTATAAAAACTGATTTCATAGAGGGTCAAAGATATATCCAGGGCGATTTTATACTGGTGCCAGATGTAAATTCTTTTGAAAATATTTTAAAAGCTTTAGGAGTAAATAGCAAATGAAAAATGTCACTAAAGTAGGAATGGCTGATCTAAATATAGCAAAACACCCGGATATTTTAGTTACACTCGGACTGGGATCCTGTGTAGGTGTAGCTCTTTACGATTCTGTAGGGAAGCTTGCAGGTCTTGCCCACATAATGTTGCCTTATAGCTTTAAATCAAAGAAAAGCAACAATCCATATAAATTTGCAGATACAGCAATAATTGAGCTTATTAAAAAGATGACAAAAGCTGGAGCAAATATCAATAGAATTACTGCAAAGTTAGCAGGAGGCGCTCAGATGTTTTCTATCAGCGATACGAACAATCTTTTAAATATAGGAGAAAGAAATATAAGTGCTTGCAAAGAAGTGCTGAATCATTTAAAAATTCCCATAATATCTGAAGATGTAGGTGGAAATTATGGACGGACAATAGAGTTTTATTCTGAAGACGGAAGGCTTTTTATTAAAACGATAGGTTATGGTGACAAGACAATATAAAAAAAGGTGTGCTGGTTATGGTAAACTCAATAGAAGAAGATAAGCTATGGAAAGCGTATAAAAAAAATCCTTCTGATACAATCAGAAATGAACTTATTTTAAAAAATACTTATTTGGTAAAACAAATAGCGGGAAGAATTTTTACCAGCATTGCGAAGAAAGTTGATTACGATGATCTTGTAAGCATTGGAATAATAGGACTTATAGACTCGATAGAAAAATACGATATAGATAGAAAGGTTAAGTTTAAAACATATGCATACTTGCGAATAAGAGGAGAAATACAGGACTACCTAAGAAAACAAGATTATGTGCCTAGAAACATACGTGAAAAAGCAAATATGATTGAAAAAGCTTACAATCAACTTCAATCTCAACATTGTAAAGCTATAACTGACGAAGAAGTAGCTAATTATCTTAATATTCCATTAGGTGAGTTTAATGATATAATAAAAAGGATAGATAGTTATATAAATTTCTCTCTAGAAGATATGTTAGAGAAGAACATATATGTAGAGCCCATCAGTACTGACAAAGATGTAATACCCCATGAACAATTAGAAAATAGAGAAATAAAAAGAATACTATCTAATGCGATAGATAGGCTCCCGGCTAAAGAAAGAAAAGTAATCCAGCTATATTATTATGAAGAGCTGACTTTAAAAGAAATAGGAATCATACTGAATTTATCTGAATCTAGAATATCACAGCTCCATACAAAATCCTTATTGAGATTGAGAGGCAGCCTTGCTAGATATAAAAATGATTTATTTTAAAAGGTGATGAAAATGAAAAAAACGATTAAGGTAAGTGCTAAGTCCTATGAACAAGCGGTAGGTAAGGTGCTCAAACAGCTAAATTTAAATAGAGAAGATGTGGACATAGAATTAATCAAAAAAACAAAAGGGTTCCTGACTCAATCCAGCTATGAATTTGAGATAGGTGAAAGGCAAGCTTCACAAGACGGGAGTTATGATATTAGATTTGAAGATGATGGTGTATACTTGATAATCAATCCGCATAAAGGAGCAGGTAAGCCTATAAATCAAAACAATTTAATAAAAGAGATAATAGAAAAGAGAATAGATGATATTGATAAAGAAATTTTGGCTAATGCCATTAGCTCGACCCAAGAGTGCAGGGAGAAGATAGCTCCCGCACAACAGGAGAAAAAAATTGATGCTAAGCTTTCAATTACGATTGATAAAGATGCTTTTACTGCATATGCAGAGATATCTCCCCCTTTGGGAGGAAAAATGATCGAATATGATGCTGTTTTACAGCAATTAGAACAGAACGGAATAGTTTTTGGCATTAAACATGAAAATATAAAGAATTTCATAAAAGAATCAAAGTTCAATCAAAGGTTCATAATAGCCAATGGTATCCCCCCTATTGATGGTCAGGATGGAAAAGTGAAATATTATTTCAATAAGAACAAACAGCTAAAACCTAAAGAACTAGAGAATGGTCGAGTAGACTACCACGAACTTGGGTTGGTAGAAAACATAAAAAAAGGACAATGCCTTGCGGAAATAACCCATGCTTCAAAAGGGCAAGACGGAACCAATGTTTATGGAAAAAACATTAAGGCTAAAGATGGAAAGAATATCAATATTAAATTGGGGAAAAATGTTGAATTAGAAGGCAACAAGATAATTGCAACTGATAACGGTCAGGCTACTATCATAAAAAATATGATAAATGTGTATAGGGTATATGAAGTGAATGGAGATGTAGATAATTCAACAGGGAATATTGATTTTATAGGCAATATAATTATAAAAGGGAATGTGCTTACTGGGTTTGAAGTCAAAGCAGGAGGGAATATAGATATATTTGGAGCAGTGGAAGGGGCTATCATAAAAGCTGAGGGAGATATAAAGATCCATCGAGGCGTACAAGGGAGAAATCTAGGGTTGATTAATTGTGGGGGAAATTTAGTTTCTTCATTTGTGGAAAACGCTAGAATAGTGGTAAGAGGCAAGATGAAGGCCGATGCCATATTACACAGCCATGTTTATTGCAATGATGTAATAGAGTTAGATGGAAAGAGAGGCATCATAGTGGGAGGAGTTGTAAAAGCATTAAACGGAATAAAGGCGAAATCAATCGGATCCAGCATGTGTACTGGAACCGAGATAGAAGTGGGATGTGATCCCTTGTTACGAGAAGAGTATAATAAAATGAAAGAACAACTAAAGGTAAAAAAAGTTGAGATAGCAAAGGCGGAAAAAGTCATTTCTTTATTGAATAAATATGAGCGAAAAGCTGGGTTAGATAACTCAAAGCAAGATGTAAAAGTAAAAGCTATAAAATCAAAGTTATCTCTAATGAATGAATCTATAAAATTAGAGGACAAGATTTCGCAAACTGAACAAAAGATCCAAAACATGACAAAGGGTAAAGTAAGCGTATTGAAAACAATATACCCAGGAGTAAAAATAGTAATAGGAAAGTCTGTATATGAAGTAAAAGATGAAATGAAATATTCTACTTTTAAAAATCAGGACGGCGATATAAAAGTGCTTGCATATGAAAATATCTGAGCAGAGAAGGGATATGTATGAGTATAAAGCCTGTTGACATGCAAATAGTGGTTCAGAAAGCATATGAAGTGGCAAAAAATGCTGCTTCAGAGCAGACAAGACCCAATATTCAACAGCAACAATTTTCACAGATTCTGCAAAAAGATGCGGCTAAACAGGAGAATCAAGTTTTAAATACGTTTAACACAAGCTTTAATAAAGTTTCTACCAATGAAAAAAGGAAAGATAAAAGAAATAGTGGGGATAATGAGAAAGCTAAAGAACAACAAGAACAAGAACAACAACAACAAGAGGATAAGCAGAAAGAACTTTGTTGTAGTTTAAAAGGTAGGCATGTGGATATAAAAATATGACAACGGGGGTGAGAAATTGGAATATGTAGCTGTAGTATTTTCATTGATATCATTGCTGGGCGTTTTAATTATTTATTCTATTTTTAGAAAGATAAAAATACAATGGGAAGAAAATAAGAAAATATATGATAATTATGGATTATTTTTAAAAGAGGCTAATCAGCTTTATAAAGATATACGGGCAACATATTCTGAAATGATAGACCACATAGAAGAACAAATGCAACAACCCGGATCAGAAAAAAAGGTGGATTCGGGTACGGATGAGGTAAATCACATCAGACTTTTAATAAAAAAAGGATATAATACAGATGAAATTGCCCAAATATTAGGTAAAGGAAAGGGAGAAGTAAAGTTAATTATGGAATTGAATAATCTTATTTAGTAAGTTGGGCAAATATATTAATGCAATCTCCTTTTATTTTTTATTGATTAATATAATCAACTATGTTATACTACTAACGGTGATAAAACGCACATTTCCTGACTTGTAGAACGGTGCTGTTATAGTGACAGTTTTCTACAGGGATGAATGGGAATGGAGGAATAACTGAGGAGGTGAAATTATGGCAATTGTAACTATGAAACAATTATTAGAAGCAGGTGTTCATTTCGGACATCAGACTAGAAGATGGAATCCTAAGATGAAGAAATATATATTTACTGCAAGGAACGGTATATATATCATAGACCTTCAAAAGACAGTAAAAAAGATTTCAGAGGCTTATGATTTTGTCAAAGATGTTGTTTCCAGTGGTAAATCTATATTGTTTATAGGTACAAAAAAACAAGCTCAAGAGTCAATAGAGGAGCAAGCGAAACGATGTGGCATGTTTTATGTCAGCCAAAGATGGCTGGGCGGTATGCTTACAAATTATAAAACCATAAGGCAAAGGATCGGAAGGTTAAATGAGTTAAAAAAGATGGAAGAAGACGGTATATTCGATGTTTTGCCTAAAAAAGAGGTTATAGGTTTAAGGCATGAGTTAGAAAAATTAGAGAAAAACCTCGGTGGTATAAAAGAGATGGAGCAGCTGCCGGGTGCTGTATTTATTGTTGACCCTAAAAAAGAGAGAATAGCTATTAATGAGGCTAAAAAATTAGGGATACCTATAATAGCTATTGTAGATACAAATTGTGACCCAGATGAAGTGGATTATGTGATTCCGGGGAATGATGATGCTATACGTGCAGTAAAATTACTTACATCTATTATTGCAGATGCAGTATTAGAAGCAAAACAGGGTGAACAGACCGAAGAACAAGAATAATATTATAGGGGGATGGTTGGGTTATCACTCATTGCCGTCCCTTTATCTTTAGCATAAAAGGAGGTAGATATTCATGATCAAAGCTTCTCTTGTAAAAGAGTTGAGAGAGCGAACAGGCGCAGGAATGATGGACTGCAAAAAAATGCTAGTTGAGACAGGCGGAGATATCGAAAAAGCAATCGAGATGTTAAGAGAGAAAGGACTTGCTGCAGCTGCTAAAAAGGCAGGTCGTATAGCCGCTGAAGGAGTAGTAGCTTCGTACATACATGCCGGCGGTAGAATAGGTGTTTTGATAGAAGTTAATTGTGAAACTGATTTTGTTGCAAAAACCGATGAATTTCAGGATTTTGTAAAGGATATGGCGATGCAGGTTGCTGCTTCTAACCCCACATATATTGAGAGAGAACAAGTTCCTGAGGACCTAATTCAAAAAGAAAAAGAAATTTTAAGAATACAAGCAGTAAACGAAGGTAAACCCGAAAAGATTGCTGAAAAAATAGTTGAAGGCAGGATACAGAAGTATTTTAAAGAAATATGCCTTTTAGAACAGCCATTTATTAAGGATACAGATAAGACAGTAGGCGATATTTTAAAAGAGAAGATCGCAAAGATTGGCGAGAACATAAAGATCAGAAGGTTTACCAGGTATGAAATGGGCGAGGGCCTTGAAAAAAGAGAAGATAATCTCGCTGAAGAAGTCGCAAAACAAATTAAAGGGGAATAACTACTATAAAGGGAACACAATTTTTGTGTCCCTTTTTTAAGAAGAATTATATTGTAGGAGGTTTTATTTTAATGGAAAAACCTGCTTTTAAACGGATAATACTTAAGCTGAGCGGTGAGTCTTTAGCGGGAGATCAAGGTTATGGTATTGACAACAAAATTTTAGATGCGATTGCTTCTGAAGTTATACGCGTTCGAAAAGCCGGTGTAGATGTGGCGATAGTTGTAGGTGGTGGTAACATATGGAGGGGCAGAAATGGCATAGGTATGGACAGGACAACAGCTGATCACATGGGAATGCTTGCGACAATAATAAACGCTTTGGCTCTACAAGATGCGCTTGAAAAGAAAGGTGCTCAAACTAGGGTACAGACAGCTATAGAAATGAGACAAATTGCAGAGCCGTATATTCGTAGGAAGGCTATAAGACATCTGGAAAAAGGAAGGATAGTAATATTTGCTTCAGGTATAGGCAATCCATTTTTTTCCACCGATACGACTGCGTCCTTGCGAGCCGCTGAGGTTGAAGCCGATGCTATACTTCTTGCCAAAAACGTTGATGGGGTGTATGATAGCGATCCAAATATAAACCCTGATGCCAAAAAATATGATAAACTAGACTATATACAAGTGATAAACAGAAGGTTGGGTGTAATGGATAGCACAGCTATAACGCTATGCATGGATAACAAGATACCAATTATTGTTTTCGGATTAAAGCATCCTGACAATATTATGAAAGTCATAATGGGAGAAAATATTGGTACAATAATAAAGAAGGAGGAGTAATGATGATTCCACAGATGGACGATCATATAAAGACAGCCAGAAAAAAGATGTCAAAGACTATAGATGTATTAAAAAAAGATATGGCTTCTATAAGAGCAGGCAGAGCAAACCCATCATTATTAGATAATATAAAAATTGAGTATTATGGTGTGTTAACGCCTCTAAACCAAATAGCAGGCATAACAGCTCCTGAACCTAGACTTTTGCTTATTTCTCCTTGGGATGCAAATGTACTTCCTGCTATAGAAAAGGCAATTTTAAAATCTGATTTAGGTCTAAACCCCAGTAACGATGGAAAGGTGATAAGGTTAGCTATTCCTGCTTTAACTGAAGAAAGAAGGAAAGAGTTAGTTAAAGTTGTCAAAAGAAATGGTGAAGATGCTAAAATAGCCATAAGACAGGTAAGAAGAGAAGTAAATGATACTTTCAAATCAATGGAGAAAAAGAGCGAAATAACTGAGGATGACCAGAGGCGAGGGGAAGAAAGAGTCCAGGAATTGACAGATGATTTTACCGGCAAAGTAGATGAAATTGTTGAAAAGAAAGAACAGGAAATTATGGAGGTTTAAACATGTTATCTCCCGACCTTCTCGGTTTAACACTTGAGGAATGTGTAGAAATACTTAAAGAGAACAATATTGAATATAAGACGAATATGACTGCCTCTCCCCAAAACATAAAAACAGAAACTTTTGTTAAAAGAGTAATCAGACAAAAGTATTCCGGCTCCATCCTTGAAATTACATATTCATTTTTTTATAAATAAAGCAGCTTTGGCTGCTTTTTAAAACAGATCAAGAATCGGAGAAGAAAACATGAGGATTTTAGATATATTCAAGAAAAAAGATAAAGACATAGAACAAATAAATATACAATATACACCTGAACATATCGCAATAATTATGGACGGGAATGGAAGATGGGCCCAAAGGCGCAATATGCCAAGAACTCAAGGACATAGAGCGGGTATGGAATCTGTGAGAGATATAATAAAGGCATGCAGTCAATTGGGTGTAAGAGTTTTAACGCTATACGCATTTTCAACAGAAAACTGGAAAAGATCTGAGGAAGAAGTCAGTTTTTTGATGAACTTATTAGTTGAATATGCAAAAAAAGAGGTTAAAGAATTAAACAGGCAAAGAGTAAAATTAATCGCATCAGGCGATATAAGCCAATTACCAGGATATGCCTTTAGGGAAGTAAAAAATGCCATCCATCTGACTGCTAATAATGATGGATTAATAGTAAATCTTGCTTTGAACTATGGTGGAAGAGATGAGATAGTGAATGCCACTAAAAAAATCTACCAAGATATATCAGATAAAAAGTTAGAGATCAAAGATATAAATGAAAGTTTATTTTCAAGGTATTTATATACTCGAGACCTGCCTGATCCCGATCTATTGATAAGAACCGGGGGCGAATTAAGGCTGAGCAATTTTTTACTTTATCAAAGCGCATATGCTGAACTTTATTTTACAGAGGTAATGTGGCCTGATTTTAGGAAGCAGCATCTCATAGAAGCCATAGAGGACTATCAGGGAAGAAGTAGAAGATTTGGAGGCATAAACAAAAGGTAGGTGCTGGACGTTGTTGATAAAACGTATAACCACAGCTGTAATCGGGATTGTTTATTTGATAATTGCAGTGCATTATGGAGGATGGTTTTTCAATCTTTCAGTAATGGCAGCTGCATTATTAGCACTTTATGAATTTTATAATGCTTTTCAATCCAAGGGAGTTAATGTTATAAAAATCGGATATTTATTTGCCTTATTTATTTTTAGTATTACAATTTATAATTTAACTCATCTTGCGATTATATGTATTGTTTTATTTTTGATAGTTTATTATATGATTTTTACCTTTAGTAAAAATCATGATATTATTGATATTTTTGTAAGCTTTACCGGTATTTTTTACCCAGTTTTACCTTTTATAACATTGATAAAGCTTAGATGTTCGCCGGAAAGCGAAAGTATTGTATACATGTGGCTTATATTTATTCTCACATGGTCCACTGATACGTTTGCTTTTTTTAGTGGGAAAGCATTGGGAAAACGCAAGCTTTGTCCTGATATAAGTCCCAATAAGACAGTTGAAGGCAGTATAGGGGGCATAATTGGAGCAGTTGTAATGGGAATATTAACTGGCATTATAACAAATAACTTATTTGATTATAATATTGTGTGGTATAATTATTTGATAATTGGATTTTTATGTGGTATTTTTGGTCAAACAGGTGATTTAATAGCTTCAAAAATAAAAAGATATTGTGGTATCAAGGATTATGGAACTATATTCCCAGGGCATGGCGGAATTTTAGATAGGTTTGATAGTATAATTGTTTCGTCTACCCTAGTATATTTTTATTTAGTGGTTTTTGTATTTTGAAAATCAGTGCAATTTTTAATCAAGTTATATGCTTATTTAATCCAAATTTCAAGAATGTTTTTATGAGGAGTTATGATGAAGACTGCATTAAAATTTTTGATAAATAGTGCTATAGTTGTTGGAGTTTGTGCAATATTTTTTATTGCAGTTAAAATTTTAATAATATATTTTTCTCCATTTTTGGTTGCAGTACTTATTGCTTTGTTGATAGATCCTTTGGTAAAGCTTTTGGACAATAAGACCAAGTTACCTAGATGGTTTTCTTCGCTGTTAAGCATAGCTATTTTTTTTATAAGTTTTGCCTTAATAGTTTTTGTTTGTTTTTCAAGATTTATGTATGAGCTAAAAAAAATAATAAATATGCTACCATCATACTATGACAATATAAATAAATATATAAATGATTTTATAATTTATATGCAGCAAGTCAATGATAGGCTTCCACCAGAAGTTTTATCCAAAGTAGACGAGGGAATGGCAAATGTATATACTTCACTATTAGGCATTATGAATTCTTTGAAGGATAACATTGTAAAGGTGATAGCATCTTTACCGGAAATATTGCTCTTTTTGATAATAATATTCATAGCATCATATTTTTTCAGCAAAGATAAGGATAAAATCTCTAAGTTTGTCATTAGGTTATTTCCACCCCAAAAGCGAGATTATGTTCGTAAATTTCAAACAGATGTATTGCATACTTTGCTTGAGCTGATAAAGGCACATGCTACGTTAATATTATTGACTACTGCTTTTGATATAGTAGGGTTTATCATTTTAAAGGTGGATTATGCCTTGACTTTGGGTATTATATGTGGAATATTAGATTTACTTCCAATATTAGGACCTAGTTTGGTGTTCATCCCATGGATTGCTTATAGTTTTTTTATGGGGAATACATTATTTGCTGTCGGTTTACTGATATTATTTATAGGTATGCTTGTATTTAGACAGGTACTCCAGGCAAAAATTATAAGTAATGGATTAGGGTTACATCCTTTGCTTACTTTAATTTCCCTGTATGTAGGATTGAAGTTATTTGGTGTAATAGGAGTTTTTCTAGGACCTTTAATATTAATAATTATAAGAGGTGCTTTGGAAACCGGATTGTTTCCATTTTTCAGGTATAGAGGTGATAATACTTAATGAAAAGAGTGATTGTATTAGGTAGTACAGGATCAGTTGGTACTCAAACACTAGATGTGATAAAAAATAATTTGGACAAGTTTGAAGTAGTATGTCTGACATGCAAGAAGAATATAGATTTATTAGAACAACAAATAAACTTATTCAAACCCAAATTAGCTGTAGTTGAGGATGAATCAAAAGCGGAAGAATTAAAAAAAAGAATACACCAGACTTCAACCGAGATACTGTCAGGATATGATAATATAGTCAATTGTACAGAATACTATAAAGCAGACATCGTTGTTGCTGCAATTGTAGGGATAGCTTGTCTCATGCCCGTAGTAAAAGCTATAGAAAACAAAGTGAATATTGCTCTGGCTAACAAGGAAACCCTTGTAGCTGCCGGAACTTACATAAATAAAATTGCTGAAAGAGAAAACGTAAATATAATACCTGTGGACAGCGAACATTCAGCAATTTTCCAATGTTTACAGGGTAACAATAGAGAACACATTAAAAATATATTGCTTACAGCTTCAGGAGGTCCATTCAGAGGATTCAATAAAAAACAATTGGAGGATGTTACTGTAAACCAGGCCTTAAAGCATCCTAATTGGGACATGGGAGATAAAATTACTATAGATTCAGCCACTATGATGAACAAGGGATTAGAAGTCATAGAAGCTAGCTATCTATTCGGTTTGACTTCCGATAAAATAAAAGTAATCATACACCCTGAAAGTGTCATACATTCCATGGTAGAATATTCAGACAACAGTATAATTGCACAATTGAGTATTCCTGATATGAGAATCCCTATAATGTATGCCTTAAGCTATCCGGATAGATTAGAAAATAAGGAACAGGGTATAAATTTTTTTGAATATGGCAAATTAACATTTGAAGAACCGGATTTTGAAGCGTTTAGATGTCTAAAACTCTCATATCAAGCATTAGATATAGGCCATACAATGCCTGCTGTACTCAATGCAGCTAATGAGGTTGCAGTTAATCTGTTCTTAAATGAACAGATTAAATTTACTCAGATAGGAGAAATTATAGAAAAAACCATGCTTGAGCATCAGATAATATATGACCCAGATTTAGATGACATATTAAACGTTGATAAAATGGTGAGGAATGCTTTATCTTGAAATTAGGATGGTGTAGTTGAATGGTTACTGTTTTGATTGCCCTTTTATGTTTTGGTATAATCATTATGTTTCACGAATTAGGCCATTTTGTGGCAGCTAAATCAGTTGGAATAAAGGTAGATGAATTCTCTATAGGAATGGGACCTAAAATATTTAAATTTAAGGGGAAGGACACTTTCTATTCTTTAAGAGTTTTACCTATCGGTGGTTTTGTGAAAATGGCTGGAGAAGATGAAGAATCCAACGATAAAAATGCTTTTAATAATCAACCTGTATGGAAGAGAATACTAACCATCGCTTCGGGGCCTTTAATGAATTTCATTCTAGCGATAATAGTGCTCAGCATAATTGGCTATAATTTAGGAGTTCCTATACCTGTGGTTGACGGGGTAGAACCGGGTATGCCTGGTTATCAAGCTGGAATAAAGCCAGGAGACCGTTTTATATCTGTAAATTCTGTAAAAGTTAAGTCAGCTGATGATGTAAGAAAAATAATAAATGATAATGCTGGCAAAGATATCACAATGAGCTTAAAAAGAGGCCAAGAGACAGTGGATGTAAAGTTAACTCCTACTTGGGACGAAGAACTGCAAATGACTAGAATTGGCATCAATTTCAAAGTAACAAATACCTTGCATGATTCAATAACCTATGGTTTTAAACAAACAATAAATTTGATATATTTAATGATTCAAGGGTTAGGACAATTGATATTTGGCAAGGCTGATATGGGAAATGTTATAGGGCCTGTTGGAATAATAAGTGAAGTGGGTAAGGCGGCCCAAGTAGGTATATTTAACCTTTTGTGGCTGGTTACTATAATTACTATTAATCTGGGAATAATAAACCTTATACCATTCCCTGCATTGGATGGGGGCAGATTAATTTTCCTCATTATAGAGGGTATAAGAAGAAAACCAGTCGATCGAACCAAAGAAGGACTAGTGCACTTTACAGGATTTGCTTTGCTTATGCTTTTAATGCTATACATTACGTTTAAAGATATTATAAGATTAAAATAAAGAAGGAAAAATAAAATGATTTGTAGGAGAAATACGAGAAGGATCAAGTTGGGTAATATCAGCATAGGTGGAAATAGCAGAATTACTGTTCAGTCTATGACAAATACAGATACTAGAAATTTAAATGCTACAGTTGATCAAATAAAGAGACTTGAAGAAGTTGGGTGTGATATAATTAGGGTAGCAGTACCTGATAAAGATGCTGCTGCTAATCTTGATAAGATACGTGAATTGATAAGTATACCATTAGTAGCGGATATACACTTTGATTATAGACTTGCCTTAATGGCTTTAGAAAGAGGTATTGACGGGATAAGGATTAACCCTGGAAATATAGGGGATCGTCAAAAAATAGAAGCAATAGCACATGAAGCAAACAAAAGGGGTGTAGCTATACGTATAGGGGTAAATAGCGGTTCAGTAGAGAAAGATTTACTTGATAAATTCGGAGGTCCTACGGTGGATGCTCTTGTAGAAAGTGTGCTGAGATATATAAAACTACTTGAGGAAAATGATTTTTTCAATATAGTTTTATCCCTTAAATCATCTGATGTGATAGATACATTTGCTGCATATAAACAAATTTCTGAAAGAGTTGATTATCCATTGCATGTAGGCATTACTGAATCAGGCACAATATGGTCGGGAACCATAAAATCATCGATTGGAATTGGAGCCCTTTTGTTGAACGGAATAGGGGATACTATCAGAGTATCGCTTACAGGTGATCCTATAAAAGAAGTTGAAGTAGGTAGACAGATATTAAAGAGCATTGGAATGTTAGATGAAGGAGTAGAAATTATCTCTTGTCCTACCTGTGGGAGATGTGAGATTGATTTAATAGATACTGCAAACCAGATAGAATCCAGGCTTAAACATATAAAAAAGCCTTTAAAGATTGCGGTAATGGGCTGTGTCGTGAACGGGCCAGGAGAAGCAAGGGAAGCTGATATTGGTTTGGCAGGAGGGCGGGGGAAAGGCATAATCTTCAAAAAGGGTGAGTTTTTGAAAAAGGTTAGTGAGGCTGATATGGTAGAACAATTCGTCTATGAAGTACACAAATTGTTAGACATTGAGAGCGAATGAGAGGAAGGATTGTATGACTATAGCAGCGATTATACCTGCTTACAATGAGGATAAAACAATACAAAATGTAATTAATGTGTTGAAGGTATCTAGGTTGATAAATGAGATTATTGTGGTAAGCGATGGCTCTACAGATGATACAGTAAATGTGTCAAAAAGAGCAGGTGCCAAGGTCATAGAACTAGAGACTAATAAGGGAAAAGGTGGGGCTATGCTTGCCGGGGTAGAGAAATGCAATTCTGATGTAATGCTCTTTTTAGATGCTGATCTAGTAGGTTTAAAAGCACACCATATACATAATTTGCTTACTCCGATATTAAATAATGAGGCCCAAATGACTATAGGTGTTTTTTGTAAAGGTAGACCGGTAACTGATTTTGCACAGAAAATAGCACCTTTTCTATCAGGTCAAAGGGCCATGAGAAAAGAACTGATAGAGAATCTTTCTGATTTGGAGATTTCAAAGTTTGGAGTGGAGGTTGCACTTACACGATATGCAAATAAAAATAGCTTATGCGTGAAGGAAGTTATACTGGAAGATGTTACACATATAATGAAGGAAGAAAAACTAGGTTTTTCCCGGGGATTTGCTGCAAGATTAAAAATGTATTGGGAGATAGCTAAAATAGTTTTCAGTTGGTGATATATATGGACAAAAGTCTTTTAAATATTGTGGGAATGAATTCTAATATTGAAATACAAAAAGTTTTAGTGAATATAAAAGATAAAACATGGAAACTATACATCAGATCAGATGAATTAATTGACTACAATCAAGTATATGCCCTAAAGAAGCGAATTAAAGAGAAGTATAGTTTTTTAGATAGTTTTGAGATAAAAATAAGATATAATATCAAATTTGATAGTTTAGAACATTTATTTAAAGTATACTGGAATAATATTAAATTTTATACTGAAGAAAAATTACCTTCATTTAAATGTTGGTCGAAAAAATGCTATTATAAGATAAAAGATAATTGTGTATATATAATTCTTCCTGACCAATCAAGCCTGCAAATGTTAAATATAAAAAAGTTGAAACAATCCATGCAGAATCTCATTGACGAACAATTTGGGATAAAAGCAGCAATAAAATTGATATCAAACAATTTTATTGCTGCTAATTCAGAAGAATATATAAAAGCAAAAAATGCAGAAGATGCAAATTTAGTTGCATTTGCATTAAATCAGAATCAGCAAAAAAAATCAAAACCAAAGACAACAAGAAAAAATAGGCTAACAAAAGATGATACTATACCTATTAGCGATATCGATTCTAATTCAGGTACTGTATCCTGTCAAGGAAAGATAATAAGACTGGACTTAAAGCAATTGAAAAGTGGGAGATTTTTGGCAATATTTGATATTACTGATTTTGAAAGTTCTATAACTATTAAATATTTTATGAAGAAAAAAAATACTGATGTATTATCAAAGGGAGCATGGGTAAAAGTCAAGGGAGACTGCCAATATGATAAATATGAAAGAGATCTGGTGATCACTGCATATGAGATAATCAAGATTCAGCCAGAGGTTAGAACTGATGATTGTGAGGAAAAGAGAGTAGAATTACATGCGCATACACAATTAAGCGCTATGGATGGAGTAACTCCAGTTAAAAATTTGATAAACAAAGCAGCACAGATGGGACATCCGGCAATTGCAGTAACAGATCACGGAGTTGTCCAAGCATACCCAGAAGCCTTTGATGCCGGCAAAAAGTGTGGTATAAAAATCTTATATGGCGTAGAAGCATATGTAGTAAATGACAGAGAAAATATAGTTATCAATGCTGATAACACTCAATTACAGGACGAATTCATAATATTTGATTTAGAGACAACTGGATTGAAACCTTCTGAAGATAGGATAATCGAAATAGGTGCGGTAAAAGTAAAAAACGGTGAAATTGTGGATGAATTTAGTTCTATGATAGACCCAGGAATAAGCATACCTGCTAAAATAACTGAATTGACGGGTATTGATGATAAAATGGTCAAAAATGCACCTAAAATAGAAGAAATATTACCGAACTTTTTAAAATTTATATCTGACAACCCTATAGTGGCGCATAATGCATCTTTTGACACAGCATTCATCAAAAAAAGTTGTGATATGATGGGAATTGCAATCAAAAATCCTGTTATAGATACATTGGCTTTGAGTCGAGTGCTGTACCCTAAACTAAAGACCTATAAACTAAATAAAGTAGCAGAGCACTTAAATATAAAACTGGATAATCATCATAGGGCAGTAGATGATGCAAAGGCTACTGCCCTGATATTTTTAAAATGCTTAAAAAAGTTAAAAAACAGGGGAATTAAAGATATAAGTCAAATAAACGAATGTTTTGCAGACGAAGTGAATTATGCAAAAGTTCCTTCATATCATGCAGTAATATTAGTTAAAAACCAAGAAGGCCTCAAAAATTTATATAAATTAATATCTCTATCTCATTTAAAGTATTACTATAGAAGGCCTAGAATACCTAAAAGCATATTTAACAAGTATAGAGAGGGACTTATAATAAGTACGGGATGCGAGTCCGGAGAGCTATACAGAGCTTTATTAAACAGATGGGACATGCAAAAGATCGAGGAAATTGCTAATTTTTATGATTATTTTGAGATACAGCCATTAGGAAATAATGAATTTTTGATTCGTGATGGAAAAGTAAAAGATGTCCAAGAACTTAAGAAATTAAACAAAAAAATTGTTCAGTTGGGTGATAAGTTCAATAAACCGGTAGTGGCTACAGGAGATGTGCACTTTGTAAATAAAAATGATGAATGTTTTAGAAGGATACTTATGTGGGGACAGGGTTTTGAGGATGCAAATAAACAAGCGCCTCTTTATCTAAGAACTACCTCAGAGATGCTGGAAGAGTTCAGCTATCTTGGAGAAAAAACTGCAAGAAAAGTAGTTATCGATAATACTTTAAAAATCAATCAAATGATAGAGGATATAGAACCTATACCTGATAAATTATATCCTCCTATAATAGAAGGTGCAGACAAAGAGATCAAAGAAATGGCAATATGCAATGCTAAAAAACTTTATGGAGATGATTTGCCAGAAACAGTTAAGAGAAGATTGGACAAGGAATTAAACTCTATAATAAGCAATGGATTTGCTGTTTTATATCTTATAGCACATAAGCTGGTTAAAAAATCACTTGATGATGGATATCTTGTTGGCTCCAGAGGATCAGTGGGTTCTTCTTTTGTTGCAACTATGTGTAATATTACAGAGGTTAATCCTCTACCTCCTCATTATTCATGTCCTAAATGTAAGTATTCTGATTTTGATATAGATTTAAACAAGTATCCTTGCGGCATTGATTTGCCGGACAAGCATTGTCCAATATGTGGAACCGGTCTAAAAAAAGATGGTCACAATATACCATTTGAAGTCTTTTTAGGCTTTAAAGGTGATAAGGTACCGGATATAGATTTGAATTTTTCAGGGGAATATCAACCGGTTGCCCATAAGTATACAGAAGAATTGTTTGGTGAGGGTCATGTGTTCAGGGCTGGTACGATAGGAACTATTGCTACAAAGACCGCTTTCGGATTTGTTAAAAATTATTGTGAGGACAATGGTCTTGTTATTCACAATGCTGAAATGAATAGATTAATTGATGGATGCACAGGGGTAAAGAGAACTACAGGACAACACCCAGGTGGTATCATGGTAGTTCCTAAAAATATGGATATACATCAATTTACTCCGATACAACATCCTGCTGATGACAAACGGTCAAGTATTATAACTACTCACTTTGATTATCATTCTATAAGCAGCAGGTTGGTAAAGCTGGATATTCTGGGTCATGATGATCCTACTGTAATAAAAATGCTGGAGGATTTGACAGGCGTCGATGCTACAAAGATATCGTTAGATGATGAGCAGACTATGTCTATCTTTTCGTCTACAAAAGCGTTGAACATAGATGAAGAAGATATAAATAGCGAGGTTGGAACTTTTGGCATACCTGAGTTTGGTACAAAATTTGTTAGACAAATGCTGGTGGATACAAAACCTAAAACCTTTGCTGAACTGGTCAGAATAAGCGGTTTATCCCACGGAACAGATGTGTGGTTGAACAATGCTCAGATATTGATCAAAAATAAAACAGCTACATTGAAAGAAGTAATATGTACTAGGGATGATATAATGACTTATCTTATCCAAAAAGGCATGGAACCGACCCTGGCATTTAAAATAATGGAGAAAGTGAGAAAGGGCAAAGGCATTGATCAAAATGAAGAAAAGAAAATGAGACAAGTAGAAGTACCGGAATGGTTCATCGATTCATGTAAAAAAATAAAATATATGTTTCCTAAAGCGCATGCAGTGGCATATGTGACTATGGCTTTTAGAATAGCTTATTTCAAAGTTCATTATCCCGAAGCATTTTATGCTACATATTTTACTGTGCGTGCAGATGATTTTGATGCAGATTTGATATCCAGTGGCAAACAAGCAGTAAAAAATAAGATAGAGGAGCTGGAAAGTGCAAATTCTAAACTGACTCAAAAGGAAAAAAACTTACTCACTATTTCAGAAGTAGCATTAGAAATGTACCAAAGAGGCATCAACATGTTAAAGGTTGACTTATATAGATCAGATGCAAAAAAATTTTTGATAACGGAAAAAGGTATACTACCTCCGATAAACAGTCTGCAGGGAGTAGGTAATAATGCCGCAGAGAATATCATAAAGGCCAGGGCAAAAGGGAAATTTATTTCTATTGAAGATATCGTAACCAGAAGCAGGGTTAGCAAGACTGTAATAGAAGTATTAAAAAATCATGGCTGCCTGAAGGGATTGCCAGAATCCAACCAGTTGTCTCTATTTGG